>JAEXCD010000061.1 GCA_023393715.1 Bacillota bacterium | reverse complement strand
GCGCGGAATCAGTCCGTTTTTCTTCTCATCGTAGTAAAAGCGGTTCATGATCGGGTCGATGCCCGGCGAGGTACCCGCGACGATCGACGTACTCGACGTCGGGGCGACGGCGAGGAGATACCCGTTTCTCAATCCGTCGCGCGCCACCTCCTCCTTCAGCCTCCGCCAGCGTTCGCTTTCGTAGCCGCGTTCGGTGAAGTAGGCGCCCGTCTGCCACAGGGAGCCTTCAAAATAGGGATAGGCGCCCTTCTCTGCGGCGTTTTGACGCGATGCCTCAATCGCGCAGTAATTGATGTCCTCGAAAACACGGTCGACAAATTTCAGGTGTGCCTCGCTCTCCCACATGATCCGGTTTTCCGCGAGCATGTGATGATAGCCGCTGATGCCCAGCCCGATGGGACGATACCGCCCGTTGTTGACCTCCGCGTCCGCGACGGGGAAGAAATTAAGCGCAATGACGTTGTCCAGCGCGCGGACGACGCTCGTCGTCACCCACCGGAGCTGTTCGAAGTCGTTGACGTCGATGCGCCCCAGATTGAGGCTCGCCAGATTGCACACGACATAATCTCCGGGCCGGATGCGCGTCACGACGACGATATCGCCGTCCTCCGTCACCACCTCCTCGGAAAGCGCCTCCGAGGGCGCCATATTCTGCGCAATCTCCGTACACAGATTGGAGCAATAGATCACGCCCTTATCCCGGTTCGGATTCGCGCGGTTCACGGCATCCCGGTTAAAAGCAAACGGCGTCCCCGTCTCGACGGCGCTCTTGATGATCAGGCGCACCAGCTCCTTCAGCGGAATCCAGCGCTTGGAAATCGAGGGATCCGCGACGCACTCGAGGTAGCGCTCCGTCCATTCCGCGCCCCAGAAATCCTCCAGGGCATAGCCCTTTTTGCTCAGCACCTCATGCGGGCAGAGCAGCGCCCAATCGCCGTTTAGATTCGTCTCGACCTGCTGCCAGAAGTAATCCGGATAACAGACGGCCGGGAATACGTCGTGCGCCTTCATTCGGTCGTCGCCATTGTTCGTGCGCAGATTCAAAAACTCGGGGATATCCTTATGCCATACGTCGAGATAGCACGCAACCGCCCCCTGGCGCACACCGAGCTGATCGACCGCCACGGCCGTATCATTCGCCAGACGAATCCAGCGAACAACGCCTCCGGCCGCGCCCTCAAAGCCGCGGATGGTCGACCCCTGAGCGCGCACCTTGCCGAAATACAGCCCCATCCCGCCGCCGTACTTGCTGACATTGGCGAAGTTGCTGATGCTCCGATAGATGCCGCGCAAATCGTCCGGCACCGTATCGATAAAGCAGGAGCTCAGCTGATGGAACGGCTTCCGGGCATTGGCCAGCGTCGGCGTCGCCATCGTCACCTGCAGAAGGCTCAGCATGTCGTAGAAGCGGCGCGCCCAGTACAGCCGCTTTTCCCGCTCGGGAATCGCGAGAAACAGGGCAATCCCCAGAAACATCTCCTGTACGGATTCAAGCGGAACGTGTTTGTGCGTATGAATGACATAACGGCTGACCAGAAGATCGTAGCCCGAGTAATTCAAAAGATTCTCGCGCTCCGGATCCATCCAGCTCGCGGCCTCCGCCAATTCCTCCCGGGTATAGGCGTCCGGCACCTCATCGCCGTACAGACCCTCCGCGCGCATCGCGCAGAGCCGTTCGTAGAAATCCAGCTCGGTCTCGGGATCGGTTATGCCCGCGACCTTTCCGGCCCGAATCTGGTCGCGCCACGCCGCTTTCAGCCGGCGGCGGAAAAAGATGCCGTAGAAGCGCGCCGCGATAAATTCCCAGCGCGTCGCCTCCTCATCGGTCAGCTCGATCGCCGCTTTAATCAGGAGATTCAGCCGCTCCTCCAGATTGCGGTCATCCTTGTAAAAGCTTTGAAATTTGCGCAGCAGGAGCGTCAGCTGATAGGGCTCCTGCGGATACTCTCTTTCGATTGCAAGCAGCACCTCGTCCAGCTCGTCCAGTTCGGGAAAGTAGGCGCAGAGCTCACCCCGGATTTCGCGTTTTTTCCGGCGCTCCTCGCGGTAGAGAATATAACTCTTCGCGACCTTAAAATAGCCCTCCTCCATCAGCGCCTGCTCGACCAAATCCTGAATCAGCTCGACGCCCCAATTTTGTTCCCTTTCCAGACGCGCCTCAACAATTTCGACCAGACGAACCAGCTCGATTTCCTCCGCCGGCGTTCCCATTTGGGTAAAGGCCTTCGCCATCGCCCGGATAATTTTTTCCCGCTCATAGGCGACAATTCGCCCATCTCTCTTTCGAACCTGATTTTCCACGTTCTTCCCTTTCTCGCCGGCACTCCGACTGCGAAATCTCCTTGCCGGATGTCCCCGATTACAATATATAGTGTATTTATTGTATCAACAAACACGAAATATCGTCAATTTAGCTATTCGCTTTCCCTCGTTAAATACTTCTTTTTTACTCTGCTTTCCCCCTGCTTTGCTTTTCCCTCCAGCCGATTCCATTGCCCCCGAAAATCGGCAGCCCTGCCCGGCCTCTCTGCAGCGCAGACAAAAAGAGCTCCTCTCCCGCCCGGAGAGAAAGCGCTCTTTCCACTCATTCAATTTTTCGGTTACGGCGGCCCGTCCGGCGCCGATGTGCTGCGTCCTTGCGGGCTGATCAGCTCTGCAATCCGCTCCACAACGCTCGTCCGCGGTTCGTTCAAAAGCGCCCTTGCGGGTCGCTCAGAAAATCAGCCTGCGCAGGCCCTCGACATCCTTCAGGATAATCGATTTATGGGCGGTGTAGTCGATATAGCCCAGCTCCTTGAATTCGCCCAGCTTTCTCGTGATCGTCTCACGCGTCATGCCCGAATAATTGCCCATCTCCTCGCGGTTCATGCTCAGATCGAGCCGAACGCCCTCCTCCGTCTCGACGCCAAAGGAATCCTGCAGTCGGATCAGCAGCGCCGCCACCTTCATGGTCGCATTGTTTGTGGACAGGCGCTGAATAAGGTCCTCTGCCCAGCGAATGCGTTCAAAGCTCTTTTTCAGGAGACGGCGGAGCGTCTGCGGGTTGTTCAGAAAATACCGGTCGAACACGTCCTTCGGAACGGAAGCGATCAGGCTGTCTTCCAGCGTCTCGCCCATGTACAGATACGAGGCATTATTCAGTATATTCAGGCCGCCGACAAAGTCGCCTTCGTCGTAGATGTAGTAAATCTGTTCGCGTCCGTCCGCGGTGTTGTAATAAATTTTCACGTGTCCGCGACAGATGATGTACATCATATCCGCGGAATCACCGGAGCAGAATAAGAAATGACCCTTCTCCACCCAGAAGAGGCGGATGTGCTTCCAGACAGAATCCCAGCTCTCCTCCGCCACCTCGGACAGCAGCGGCATGCGGCGCAGCACAGCCTGCTGCTCCTGCTTCTCCCGATCCGTTAAATAGCGCCGATCGTATCGCGGTCCCCCAGTCATCTGTCGATTCCTCCCTTCCTGCTGCAGCCGAAAATGCTCCGCTTCCATCCAGTGATTCGCAAATTTCTGTAATTCGCCCGCCCGGCCGTGATCCATTGGCGCCAGGCCTTCAAGGCGATAGGGTCGGTTCAGCTCGCGATATTTTTCCCGCCCCATCGTGTGATAAGGCAGAATTTCAATCCGGTCGACCAAATGCGCAATCGGCCGAATGACCTTCACCAGCTGTTTCATTGCCTCTTCGCTATCCGTATACCCCGGCAGCATCACATGACGAATCCAGATTCGTCCCCGAAACCCGTTTTCCTCCAGCGTCGCCATGAAATGCCGGAGCTCCTTCATATTCCCTTCCACCAGATCCTGAAAGGCCTCTTCCGTAAAGGCCTTGACGTCGAGCAGCAGCGTATCCACTAAGGGAAAGATATCCGAATAGTATCGGCGATCCCCGAAGCCGGACGTATCGACACAGGTGTTCACTCCCTCTTTTTTCAGCCGCTTCAGGCAATCGAGAAGAAATTCGCCCTGCAGGAGCGGTTCCCCTCCCGAAAAGGTAACGCCCCCCTTGCTCCCGTGATAGCTTCGAAACCGCCGCGCCCGGCGCACGAGCTCCTCCGAGCTCATGCGCTGTCCTCCCTTCCTGCACTGCGTGTCGGGATTATGACAATAGGCGCAGCGCAAAGGGCAGCCCTGCAGAAAGAAGATGGTTCGAATGCCCGGGCCGTCGACCAATCCCATCGATTCGACGGAATGAACCTGTCCGAACACCTCATGCGCTGCGGCGTGTCCCGTCGCCTTCTTCTGCATCACTGCCTCCTCCCCGCATTGCTGCTTACATCGCCTCGTGGAAGGTGCGCCGGATGACCTCCTCCTGATGCGCGCGATCCAGCTGATTGAAGCGGACGGCATAGCCGGACACGCGAATGGTCAGGTTCGGATACTTGTCCGGATGCTCCATCGCATCCGTCAGCAGCGCGCGATCCATGACGTTGACATTCAGATGGAATGCCTTCTGTCGGAAATAACCGTCCAATATTCCGGTCAGGTTTTCAATGCGCTCCGCCGGCCGCTTGCCCAGCGTATCCGGCACGATGGAAAATGTGTTCGAGACGCCGTCCTGGCAGACGCATTCGTACGGGATCTTTGCGACGGAATTCAGCGACGCCAGCGCGCCCGATTCGTCGCGCCCGTGCATCGGATTGGCGCCCGGCGCAAAGGCCGCACCCCGCACCCGGCCGTCCGGCGTCGTGCCGGTTTTCTTTCCGTAAACGACATTCGATGTAATCGTCAGAAGCGACAGCGTATGCTCCGCTCCGCGATACGCCGGCGTCCTCTTCAGCGCGTTTGAAAAATATGAGGCAACCTCGACCGCCAGCGAATCGACGCGGTCATCGTCGTTCCCGTATTTCGGGAATTCGCCCACCGTTTCAAAGTCCACTGCCAAACCGTGCTCATCGCGAATCGGCCGCACCCTGGCATACCTGATCGCGGACAGTGAATCCGCCGCAATCGAGATGCCCGCGATGCCAAAGGCCATCCAGCGGTGCACCTGCGGGTCGTGCAGCGCCATCTGACCGGCCTCGTAGGCGTACTTGTCGTGCATGTAGTGGATCGTATTCATCGTATTGACGTAGAGGTGCGCCAGCTCGTCCATCACCTTTTTATAGCTGTCCCAGACGCGCTCATAGCTCAAAATCTCTTCATCATTTTTCTCGATTCCGGCGATAACCCTCATCGGTTCTCCGGTCTCTGCATCTCTCTTGATTTCATCCACGCCGCCGTTGATCGCATACAGCAGCGCCTTGGCAAGGTTGGCACGCGCGCCGAAGAACTGCATCTGTTTTCCGACCTGCATCGCCGACACACAGCATGCAATCGCATAGTCGTCTCCGTATAAGGGGCGCATGACGTCGTCGTTTTCATACTGAATCGCGCCGGTCTGAATACTCATCGAGGAGCAATAGCTCTTAAAGCCCTCGGGCAGCTGTTCAGACCAGAGGACGGTCAGATTCGGCTCCGGCGAGGTATCGATGTTGGTCAGGCTGTGGAGAAGGCGGAACGCGGTCTTCGTCACGAGCGTTCGCCCGTCGACGCCCATGCCGCCGATGGACTCCGTCACCCACGTCGGATCGCCGGCAAACAATTCGTCGTACTCCGGCGTGCGCAGGTGTCTTGCCATGCGCAGTTTGATCGTCAGCTGATCGATCAGCTCCTGCGCCTGCGTTTCGTCGATCCGGCCGCGCTCTAAATCGCGCTGCAGATAGCAGTCGATAAATGTGGTGTTGCGCCCCAGGGACATCGCCGCGCCGTTGTTTTCCTTAATGGCCGCGAGGTAGCCAAAGTACAGCCACTGAATTGCTTCCTGTGCATTTTCCGCCGGACGGCCGATGTCAAAACCGTACTGCGCCGCCATCTCCTTCATCGCGTCCATTGCGCGCAGCTGTTCGGAGAACTCCTCTCTTCGGCGGATCGTCTCCTCGGTCGCGTCGCCCGTCAGTTCGCGCAGATCCTTTCGGCGCTGTTCCTGAAGGTAATCCATGCCGTACAGTGCGATGCGGCGATAGTCGCCGATGATCCGGCCGCGGCCATAGGCATCCGGCAGGCCGGTCAGCAGACCGACGCTTCTCGCCCGGCGCATCTCCTGCGTATACGCGTCAAACACGCCCTGATTATGCGTCTTTCGGTATTCCAGAAACGGCTCGGACAATTCCTTCGGAATCTCCATTCCGTAAGCGGCGAGCGCTTCGCGCACCATGCGAAATCCGCCGTACGGATTCATCATCCGCTTCATCGGCTCATCCGTCTGAAAGCCCACGATTTTTTCGAGGTCGCGGTTCATATAGCCCGGGCCGAACGCGTTGATCCCGCTGAAGCGGTCGAGCGCAACGCGGATGCGCTTTTCCGAAATTTCCTGCTGAATGAGCTCGTTTGCCTGCGCCCAGAGCTGCGTCGTCGCCGCCGTCGGCTTCGCCAGGAAGCTTGCATCCCCCTCATACGGCGTGTAATTTTTCTGAATGAAGTCGCGAACGTCGATTTCCTCCGTCCAGTTCCCGGCAACAAAGCCTTCCCATGCTTTTTTCATTGCGTGCTCCTTTCTGTGAATGCACCCTTGAACGGTATATCCCTGCGCCGGCCTGTTTGCCGACGTTTTGTTCGCCTTCATCATATCCTTGTTTGCCGTAACTATCTGTGATTGAAATCACATTTCCATCGAAAACTTCACTATTTTCCTGTGCAGGGATCGCCGCGACGGCACTTAGGAAATACAGCCGCCCGTTTCGTTCAGATCCTGCGTCCGCGTCACCGCAACCTCTATCGCCCGGCAAATGCCGCGGGTAATCAGCTCCAGAGACATCGACGGCATGCCGTTTTTTCCTGCCGCCTGTTCGGGCAAAAAGGGAATGTGGATAAAGCCGCTGCGCATCGGCTTTTCGCTTTGCGCCGCCATATGCGCGGCGACATACGCGATGTGATTGCATAAATAGGTGCCTGCCGAATTGGACACCGACGCCGGTATTCCCTCCTCGCGCAGCGCGTGTACCATCGCCTTAATGGGAACGGTCAGGAAATACGCCGCCGGTCCCGCCGCAGCAATCGGCTGATCAATGGGCTGATGCCCCTCATTGTCGGGAATCCGATAATCATCGACGTTGATCGCGATGCGCTCCACCGTGATTTCGCTTCGTCCGCCCGCCTGCCCGATCGAAAGAATGACGTCCGGCTTGAAGTCCGCAACGGCCTGCGCCAGCTGCCGGTCCGCCCTTCCGTTTGCCGTTGCCAGAGTCAGCGCCCCAATCGTCGCTCCTCCAAGCTCATCCGGCAGCAAACGGAGCACCTCCTGCGCCGGATTGATTTTTTCCCCGCCAAAGGGCTCAAAGCCCGTCACCAAAACGTTCATCCTTCCTCTCCTTTCTCCCCGTTCTGTGCCGTACCGATTCCGCGCCGTATCGCGATGCCCGAACGGACTCGCCCGATGCATGCACACATGACCGCTCTCGATGCATACTGCATCGATACCTGCTACATAAGAAGGCATCCGCGCTGCGGATGCCTTTCCCCTTATTCGTATTGCAGGATTACGGCCTCGCCCGCCGCGCGGCTCGCCTTCAGGTCAATAATGCGCTGGTTGGCGCTCCCACGGAAGCGCAGCTTCAAATCGCGCTGCTCCTCCACATACAAGCCGTCGACCAGCACGTCGCACACGTCGAGCAGCGCCTTGCGTCCGGGGTGCGACACGATCTGCTCATACGTGTACCCAGAATACACCCACACATTTTTATCGACCTCCTGCCGTATCGTTCGAACGATTTCCGCCAGCTCCGGATTCTGCATGGGTTCCCCGCCCAGCAGGGTGAGTCCCGCTACTGCGGGATTTTTGAGGTAAGCGATGACCCGTCTTGTTTCCTCCTCGCCCCACACCGCGCCAAATTCAAAGCTCTGGTATTCCTCGTTAAAACAGTTGTAACAGTGATGCGTGCAGCCCGTCACAAAGATGCTGACACGAATCCCGTCTCCGTTTGCGACGTCAAAGGGGCGAATCTGTGCATACCTCATGGCGGTCAGATATGCAGCACGCGGGCTGCAATCTCCTTTGTGCGGCCCTCGTTCCAGAAATTTTCCCCGAGGTACCCGCAGGTCCTTCGGATGACGGTCAGCTTCTTTCGGTCGTGGTTGTGACAGTTCGGGCACTCCCACTCGTTGTTTTCATTCACCCGGATCTCCCCGTCAAAGCCGCAGACGTGACAATAATCGCTCTTCGTATTGAATTCCGCATACGTGATGTGGTCGTAAATATACTGAACCAATGTCTCGACCGCCTTCGGATTGCCGATCATGTTCGGGATCTCCGCATAGCTGATCATCCCGCCGGTCGAGCGCTGCTGAAATTCGCTTTCAAAGTCAAACTTATCAAACACCGAAATCGGCTCGCGCACATCCACGTGATACGAGTTCGTGTAATAGCCCTTATCCGTCACATCGGGAATTTCGCCAAACCGCCGCAAATCAATCTGCGCAAAGCGATTTGTCAGACTTTCTGCCGGCGTTCCGTACAGCGCAAAGCCGAGCCCCGTCTCTTCCTTCCACTGATCCACGGCCGCCTTCAGCCGATCCATGACCGCGAGCGCAAACGGCTTCCCGTCCGGATGCGTATGCGATACGCCCCGAACCAGCTTGGTCGCTTCATACAGCCCGATATAGCCCATCGAGATCGTCGCATAGCCGTTCTCCAGGAGGCGCCCGATCGGTTCGCCCGGAGCCAGGCGGGCGATCGCCCCGTGCTGCCAGTGAATGGGACTGACGTCGCTGGTAATGTTTTTCAGCAGCTCATAGCGGAAGAGCAGCGCCTTTTTCACCAAATGGATGCGCTTATCCAGCAGCGACCAAAACTCCGCTTCGTCTCCGCCCGACAGAATGCCGATCTGCGGCAGGTTCAGACTCACGACGCCCATATTGAAGCGCCCGTTGAACACATACTCGCCCGCCTCATTTTTCCACGGCGCGAGGAAGGAGCGGCAGCCCATCGGTGAAAAGACATTGCCCGCATAGTATTTGCGCATCTGCTTTGCCGAAATATAATCAGGGTACATCCGCTTTGCCGTACATTTCGCCGCCAGCTCCGTCAGATAATAATACGGGCGTCCCTCCTCGATGTTGTGCTCGTCCAACACATAGATGAGCTTCGGAAACGCCGGCGTGACATAGACATCCGCTTCGTTTTTTATGCCCTCCAGCCGCTGACTCAAAATCTCCTCCTGAATGAGCGCCGCCTCGCGCGCGTACTCGAAATCAGGCATAAAATGCATAAAGAGCGTCACAAACGGCGCCTGACCGTTTGTCGTCATCAGCGTATTGATTTGGTACTGGATGGTTTGAATGCCGTCCTTCACTTCCTTTCGCGTCCGATTCCACGCGATGATCTCCGCCTTGTCGAGATCCGGCTCGATACCGTATACCTCGCGCTGCTCCTCGACGACGGCGCGAAGATATTTATTGTAGCTCTTGCGCACAAACGGAGCCAGGATCCGGTCAATGCCGTTGATGCTCTGTCCGCCATACTGTCCGCTCGCCACCTGAGCGATGATCTGCGTCGTCACCGTACATGCGACCTGAAAGCTTTTCGGCGTATCGATTTTTTTCCCGTTGATCGCTGTGCCGTTTTGCAGCATATCCTCGAGGTTGATCAGGCAGCAGTTAAACATGGGCTGAATGATGTAATCCATGTCGTGAAAATGGATGGCGCCCGAATCGTGCGCCATGACGATATCCGTCGGCATGAGCAGCCGACGCGCGATATCCTTCGACACCTCACCGGCAATCAGATCGCGCTGCGTGCTGACGATCTTCGCATCCTTATTCGAGTTTTCGTCCATCACCCCGATATTCGAGCAGTTCAAAATGCCGACGATGTCCTGATCGATCGTATTCATCTGACGCTTATACGCCTGCACGGAACGGTAGCTTTCGTACGCCTTCGCGGTCGCCGGATTGCCGTATTGAAGCAGCTTGTAGTACACCTGCTCTTCAATTCCGTAAATCGTCATAGTCTCGCCCATCGACATCGCGAAGGCCTCGATTTCATCGGCGATCTGCTCCGCCTGTCCTGCTCGGAACACGCCCGATGAGGAATGCATGGCCTTTTGAATCGCCTGAACAATTTTCTGCTTATCAAATGCGGCGCGCTCGCCGTTTCGTTTGATGACTTCGGTCGGTTTTCGATGCCCCAGCTCCGAAAATCCGAAGGGCATTCTCTCCCACATGGGAATCTGCTGTCCTTCGTCGAGTTCCTTCTTTTTGCTGTTTTCTACGATTTCCATGTGTTCCACCTTATCTATACGTCCTCATGCAACGGCTAAAACAAGAAAGTCGCTTCGCTGCTTTTCGCTGCATGACGAAGCGACCTTCTTTATTATCGGCTTTTCGCGCACCCCCGTCAAGGGATGAACACAAGATATGGTGCGTCCAGTCCATTCATTTACTATACATTGCGTTTTATATGCCCGTAAACAGATGGCGTATTGTGCGGCCCGGCGCGGCGCCTCTTCGTATAAAAATCACACCGTATACGCAAAGAAATTCGTTAAGGCTGAAAATCACCTTTTTTTACGCCGTTACGCGCACTGCATGCTTTTCTTTTTCACCTTGTTGTTTTCCTGATTTTCCCCGCTCAACATGTAATAAAATTTACTCCCGTTCGCCCGCTACCCCAGCATCGAAAAGCCGAAATACCCGGCGCTGATCATAATAATTCCGGCCAGCAGCACGCCGAGCGACACGGCAAGCACCGTCTTCTTAAAATCCATATCCAGAATGCTCGCGGCCAGCGTCCCCGTCCATGCGCCCGTTCCGGGAACAGGGATTCCGACGAAGAGCGCCAGAGCCAGAAAAAGCCCTCGTCCCGCTTTCGCCTTTAGCTTGTCGCCTCCCCTTTTCCCCTTCTCCAGAAAATAGGTGAACAGACCGCCGATCAGCGGCTTATCCGCGCCCCATTCGAGGACGCGGCGGGCAAAAAGGTAGATAAAGGGCACCGGAAGCATATTGCCCAGCATACAGACGATCAGGGACGGCACCACGGGCAGCCCCATCGCCTGCGACATCGGCGCCGCCAGGCGAAGCTCGATCAGCGGCACCATGGAAATAAAAAAGATATACAGATACGACGTCATTCCTTCTCCTAACGACCCTGCCCCTGCAGAGCCTGTTCCGTTTCGTACAAAACGCGGGACATGCGTCCCGCACATTCATTCAGCGTGCTCTCCTCACCGGCGTCGAGCGGAAGATCCTCAACCGGCGCAATCCCTGCGCGGCACAGCGCGGTCGGCAGACTCACAATCGTCTCCTGTCCGTGCCACACGGCAACGCGCCCCACCGCCGCTGTTTGCGGCTCATCGGACGACAGCGCCTGCACGAGGCGGCAGACCACCGCAGCGATGCCGTAGTGCGTTCGTCCCTTGGCCTCGATGATGTCCATGCCCATCGTATGTACCTGCTCCATCCAGTTTTTTCGAAGCTCCGGCGTCCACCCGAGTCCGTTTGCCGCAAAATAGGCTTCGACCGACCGGCCGCAGATTTTCGTCTGGCTCCACAGGGCAATCGGCTCATCTCCGTGAATCCCCACCACCATCGTTTCAACCTCCGAAACCGGTCTGTGCACATATTCGGCAATCAACGCGCACAACCTTGCGGTATCGAGCAGGCAGCCCGTACCGATCACGCGCCCCGAAGCCGCCGGCGGAAGCCATTTTTCCATATAAAAGGTCAGAAGATCGACGGGGTTGGAAACGACGACGATCTTCGCGCCGCGGTAATGCGGCGCAATGCGGTCGACGGCGTCCCGAAGAATCCCGAGATTTGTCTGGAGCAGCTCCATGCGCGTCTGCCCCGGCCTGCGGTTGCTGCCCGCCGTCATGACGAGAACGTCGGCATCCGCACAATCGCAATAATCTCCTGCGCGAACCCGGCTTCGGCTCACCTCAGCCAGCCCCGGCCGCAGATCGAGAATTTCCCCGCGCAGCTTCCTTTTATCGATATCGATCAGAACGAGCTCGTCGATGAAATCCTTGGTCAGCAGAGAGTAGGCAACGGTCGACCCGACAAAGCCCGCCCCGATGATCACAATTTTTCCGGCCATCATATCGCACCGCCTTTCCATGGGCTCAATCCCGAAAATACAGATCTCTCGTGTACACCTTGTCCAGCACGTCCGCAATTTCTTCACAGTAGCGGTTGGCCAAAATGACATCACTCTGCGCTTTGAACGCCGTCAAGTCGTGTTCGACGGGGCAGCCTGCAAATTCGTTCTCGACGAGCGTCGGTTCATAAATAACTACACGGACCCCCGCCGACAAAAGCAGCTCCATTACGCCCTGAATACTGCTCGCTCGGAAGTTATCGCTATTCGATTTCATCGTCAGCCGATAGATGCCGACCCGCTTCGGCGAACGAGCCAAAATCTGCTCGGCGATAAACTGCTTGCGCGTCTGGTTTGCATCGACGATCGCCTGAATGAGGTTCTGCGGAACGTCCTCAAAATTCGCCAGAAGCTGCTTCGTATCCTTCGGCAGACAATAGCCGCCGTAGCCAAAGCTCGGATTGTTATAGTAATTGCCGATGCGCGGATCGTATCCCACGCCCTCGATGATCTGGCGCGTGTCCAGCCCGTGCCGCTCGGCATAGGAATCCAACTCGTTAAAATAGGCGACGCGAAGCGCCAGATAGGTGTTGGCAAACAGCTTGATCGCCTCGGCCTCCGTCAGATTGGGGAACAGCGTCGGAATGTTTTCCTTGAGCGCGCTCTCCTGCAAAAGAGCGGCGAAGCGCTCCGCCCGCTCCCGCTGTCTGACGCTGTCTCTGGGCACGCCGATGACGATGCGGCTCGGATAGAGATTATCGAAAAGCGCCCTGCTCTCGCGCAGAAACTCCGGGCTGAACAGGAGATTGTCGATTCCGTACGCCGCGCGAATCCGCTCGGTGAAGCCGACCGGAATCGTCGATTTGATAATCATTTCGGCATTGGGCTCAATCGCATGCACCTGCCGAATCACCGCCTCGACCAGGCTGGTGTCGAAGTAATTTTTATCGGGATCGTAATTCGTCGGCACGGCGATCAGGACATATGCCGCACCGCGATACGCCTCTTCGGCATTGAGCGTCGCGTGGAGCGACAGCTGCTTCGTCGACAGGTATTCCTC
>JAEXCD010000024.1 GCA_023393715.1 Bacillota bacterium | reverse complement strand
CTGCGGTTTGCGTGTGACTGGACGCATCCTTGTCAAAGGTCGACGCCACGATTTCGGTTTTCACCAGATCGTCGTCGGCGCGGAATTGATTGACGCTTCTCTGGAAATCCGTCACCTCCTCCGGGCGCTCGTCGATCAGCAGGACAAACAGATTAATCTCCGGATATTTCTGTTCCACGGACTGTGCAATCGCCTTCAGCAGCGTCGTCTTTCCCGCCTTCGGCGGACTGACGATCAGTCCGCGCTGTCCGCGTCCGATCGGCGCGACCAGATCGACGATACGATTGGACACGTCCTCGCCGACGCGTTCCAGCCGAATGCGCTGATTCGGATAAATCGGCGTCAGGTCGTCAAAGCTCAGCCGGCGGCGGGACGCCGCCGGCGAAGCGCCGTTGATGCTGTTGATATAGATGATCGGCGCATATCGCTCCTTATCGTGGCGATCGCCGGCAATCCCATCGACGATATCGCCCGAACGCAGCCGATAGCGGCGGATATGGACATGCGGCACATAGTAATCCGCCGTCTCGCCGCCATTTTTTGCGCGCAGAAAGCCGTAGCCGTCGGCCATCACCTCCAGGCGTCCCGTGACGCTGGGCAATGTCCGCAGCTCCTTTTTCTCTTCCTCCGCCTCTTCCTCGCGCTCCGGAAGAACGGACGCTTTTTCGCACGCCGCTTCTCCGCGATCGGAAGCAGATTCCGGTTCGGACGCCACAGAGGACGTCTTTGAATCTGCAACGCCTGTTGCCGACGCACATAAGCCTTCCTCGGCCGCGTCCTCCTCTTGCGCCATGCCGCCCTGCTCCGCCAGCCAGGCAAGGAGCTCGTGCTTTTTATACTTATAAGAGCTTTTCAGCCCGTGTGCTTTTGCGTATTCGCGCAGCTGCATCACAGACCATGAAGAATCAATCGCTGTCAAGGGAACCTCCATAACAATAAATAAACGAAAGAAAAACAAATAAAAAAACGGTTCAAGAGAGAGAAAAAGAAATCAGGATTCAAAAGTGCCCTTCAAGAATTTCTCAAAGGGCACCTCTTCACCACCGACGCATTACGCGCGGTTTGCCGTACCAAACATTTCGATTTTTTCTTTAACCAAAGCGGTGATCGCTTCCGTTCCGGGCGCCAGCAGCTTGCGTGGGTCAAAGCCCTTGCCCTGCTGATCCTTCCCCGCTTCAATATATGCGCGCGTCGCCGCCGCGAAGGCCAGCTGGCACTCCGTATTGACGTTGATTTTCGCTACGCCGAGGCTGATCGCTTTTTTGATCATCTCTTCGGGAATTCCCGTGCCGCCGTGCAGCACGAGGGGCATCTCGCCGATTTTTTCCTTGATCGCCGCCAACGCGCCAAAATCGAGTCCCTTCCAGTTCGCCGGGTACACGCCGTGAATGTTGCCGATGCCCGCGGCTAAAAAGTCGATGCCCAGCTGAGCAATGCGCAGGCACTCTTCCGGATCGGCCACCTCGCCCATGCCGACGACGCCGTCCTCTTCTCCGCCGATCGAACCGACCTCGGCCTCGACAGAAACGCCCTTCTCGTGTGCCAGACGCACAATTTCCTTTGTCTTTTCAATATTTTCTTCGATGGGGTCGTGCGAGCCGTCGAACATGACCGAGGTAAAACCCGCTTCGATACACGCCCTGGCTCCTTCAAAGGTGCCGTGATCGAGATGAAGAGCCACCGGAACGGAGATGTTCAGAAAATCGTGCATCTCGCGAACCATCGCTGCGACGGTACGAAATCCCGTCATATACTTTCCGGCGCCTTCCGAAACGCCCAAAATCACCGGACTCTTTGTCTGCTCCGCCGCCAACAGGACGGCTTTGGTCCATTCGAGGTTGTTGATGTTGTAATGACCCACGGCATAATGTCCGCGAACCGCATCCTGAAGCATTTCTCTTGCCGAAACCAGCATATTTTCCCTCCTCATTTAATGTTTTTCGCTGCACCTCGTGCAGGAGCTCCTGCACAAATTAAATATAGCACACATTCGACGGTTATTCGGCGGAAATGCGCCAAATTTCCGAGGCATATTCCCGGATCGTTCGATCCGACGAAAAGATACCGCAATTTGCCAGATTTGCCAGGCAGCGCCGCGCCCAGCCGAGGCGATCCCGATAATCACGATCGATGCGGTTCTGCGCCTCCACATAGCTGCGGAAGTCCAGAAGGTGATAGTAGTGATCGCCGCGTGCGCCGCTCTGCGGATTGACCAGCTCGTTGTAGATATCGAGAAACATAAACGTGCCCTGATCGTGAATACGGCTCTCGTCCATGAGCAGATCGACCGCCTGTTTCAGCTCGCTGTCCGTGTAGTAGTATTCCTTCGGATTATACGTCGCCGCAATCTGGTCGAGCTCCTCCACCGTCGCGCCGAAGCGATAGTTGTTCTCCTCGCCGGCCTCGCGGAAAATCTCGATATTCGCACCGTCGAATGTGCCGATCGTCGGCGTCGCATTCATCATGAATTTCATGTTTCCCGTACCGGAGGCCTCTTTTCCCGCAGTCGAAATCTGCTCGGAAATATCCGCGGCCGGGAAGAGCTTCTCTGCCGAGCTCACGCGATAGTTTTGCAGGAACAGCACGCGAAGCTTACCGCGCGTGTCGGGGTCGTTGTTGACCAGATTGGCGATCTCGTTGATAAACTTGATGATCGCTTTCGCTCTGAAATAGCCCGGAGCGGCTTTTGCGCCGAACAGGAATGTTCTCGGCACGACGTCCAGCCCGGGATTATGCTTCAGGCGGTGGTACAGATAAATGATGTGCAGCGCGTTGAGCAGCTGGCGTTTGTATTCGTGCAGCCGCTTGATCTGAATGTCAAAAAACGAATCGGGATCGATGTCCACGCCCTCGGTCTTTTTGATGTACGCCGCGAGCTGCACCTTTTTCTGATGCTTGATCTCGTTGAGCTCCCGCAGCGTCTCTTCATCGTCCAGAAACGCCTCCAATCCCTTCAGCAGCATCAGGTCATGCTGCCAATCATCGGATCCGAGTTTTTTCGAAATAAAGGCCGACAGCTCCGGGTTCGCATACTGCAGCCACCTTCTCGGCGTAACGCCGTTTGTCTTGTTGTTGAAGCGCTCCGGGAAAAGCGCATACCACTGCGCCAGCGTCTCGCGCTTGAGAATATCGGTGTGAATTTCGGCGACGCCGTTGACGCTGCGCGAACACCACACCGCCAGATAAGCCATCTCGATTACGCCGTCATGCACAATGCGATAAGGAGCAATCTGCTCCGCGCTCCATCCTCGGCCGCGAAGCTCCTCTACCA
>JAEXCD010000125.1 GCA_023393715.1 Bacillota bacterium | reverse complement strand
ACAACAGGACCCACGCCGTACAGCCGCCCATGGCGATAATCGAAGCCTGCTCCGAGAAGCCGCCCCGAATCAGCTGTGCAATCCAAGGCATCGGCGACAGATAACCGCCCAGGCGAAGCCCCTTGGGCAGGTAGGCAGGCGGCAGAACCCATCCGTTCATAAAGCCGAAACCCAAAATCAGAAGCAGCACCCACAAAACGGCATACCGACTGCGGCCGCACCACATCAGAAGCTGCAGCCAGCCGGAAAGCGCCAGCATCCCGACAAAAACGGACAGCCCCGTCAGCACATCTGCCCGGGGAAGCAGCGCCATTGAGCGCATGCCGGTCTCATTTCCAAAAATGTCCGCCGACGCGCTGAAGAGAAGGCTCCCGAAAAAGAACAGACCTGTTAAAAATAGGCTCATGCTCAGCGTAGCGGAAAGCGAAGCCAGCCCCGCGGAGGAACGCCCTCCGTCGAGATAGCTGCGCGTCACCTCCAGCTCCCGTTTCTGGACGGGAATCCACACAACGGCGGACAGAGCAAGCGCCAAAAGGAAGAATCCGAGAAGCCGCTCCTGCGCTGCGTCGCCCCGTACACCGGCCAACGCAATTTTTTCGGAAAACGACGCGTGCGCCAGCGCAACGGATAATCCGTATCGGTTTGCATCGAGCAGCACGCTCTGACGCGCCTCAGGCGATGCCCACGGCTCCCAAAAGGAGTACAGCGTATATACCAGCACCTGTCCATTCGAAACAATGTCCGAAACCCAGTTCAACAGCCCGCGAAACAACGCCTGCTCCACACCGCCTCTGCTTGAAAAATACACCTTCGGACTGTGGTTTTCGCCCGACATAATCGACGAAACCACATCGCTCGGCAAGACGACGACCACCGACGCCGCCCCGCTTTCCAAATCGGCTCTGGCTTTTTGCTCGTCCGAAGCGTAAGAGACCTCAAATAACCGATGAAGAGAATCCGTCTCTTCAAACAGCCCGATCAACTGATCGCGATAATCGAGATCCGCCGGCATAACGATTTCCAGTTTCGCGCGTTCCTGTCCTTTCCGCGAGGAAGAAAACAGCAAACCGGACAGCGCCGCTGCCGCCAGCAAAAACAAAATCAAAAAGCAAAGAAGGGCGGGAAGTGCCCGCCCATACCGCTTTGCCTGTATCCTTACTAATCGTGCGACACTCATTGTACGCTTGAAAACGCGGATGTGAAATTGGTGATGATCGTTTCCCAATCCTGCTCTGTGAGATCCGTAAGCGAAACGACACTTCCCTGAGGCGCCGCGATATCCGTCTGCAGTGCGCCCCATTGATAATTCAGGGTCATATCCAAACTGACGCCCATAGCCGACAGCTTCCGCGCTTCCACCCATGCGCGTTCTCCATTGTCCTCAACGCCGTATGCGCCCGACAGGCTCGCCGGAATCTGCATCGAAGGATCTAAGGAGAGCTCCCACGTCTTATCTGCGGGCTGCGCGGAAAACAGCATTGCCGCCGTCGTGTTTTCATACTCCACCGACACCGTCACCACATTCTTGTCGCTCGCATATACCGTATCGGCAGCGAGCACAATCTCCTGCCCCGAAGGATTAAACAGGGGCTTCAGCTTCAGCTCGATGTGATCGGTCGGATACTTCTCTCCTGTAAAGGACAGCTCCACGCGAACCTGATCCGCTCCGTCTGCGCGTACGGTCGTTCGAAGGCCGCAAAGCGCGCCGTTGTACAGGTCGACTTCGAACAGCAAATCCTCCTCCATCGCGCGAATCTGTTTCGCGAGCTCGTTCATCGGCTGAGCAGCACCCGTTTCGTCTGCCCCCGAATTTGCGCTGCCTGACAAGGTTTTGTATTCGGCCTGAAGCGCTTCAAAAAGCTGCGCCAGTTCTTCTCTCGGCACAAGAACATCAAAACTTTCCACGCTCTTTTCCGATGAGCCGATCGTCAGCTTACGCCCCGAAACCGGCGTAATCACCATGCTCGTCTTCAGCTTCTCCACCACGGGCTTCATCCGTTCGCTCTGTTCCTGCTTATAATTGGCGAGCGTCTCCGACATCTTCTTCAGATCCAGCTTCAGCGAGCGAAGCTCTGTCTTTTCATCCTCGCTCATCTTCGCGCCCAGCTTGGACTGAATCAGCTGCTCACCCAAATTCGCCAGATCCAGCGAAATAATGCGGTCAAAGATCCCCGGAGCATCGACAAGCAATGTGTTGTTTTCCTGATAGAGCTGAATCGACTGATCCAGTCCCGGCATCTTTGCCGCGAATGAGAGCATGAACCGACTCACATCGGGCAGCGCCTGAAGCTTCATAAGAAGCTGCACATTCTCTGATGCGCCCAATGAAGCGCCCGGCACGTTCAGAGACAGCGCCTGATCGACGCCCTTTTTCTCCTGCGCCATGGAAATCTTGCCAAAGTCCACTCCGAAGAAATCCTTCATGCGCTGCGCACCGCTCTTCGCGGTTTGTTCTATTCCCGCTTCAATCTTCTGCAGCGGCGTTTTTTTATTCCCGAACAGGAAGAAGCAGGCGGCGATCGCCGCAATAACTAACGCCACTATGCCGATTGCAATTCCTTTTTTCTTCCCCGATGGGCCCGGTACGTTCTCCTCCGGCGCCGCGCCCGCTGCATAAAAATCATCCGTTGACGGCGCGTTCTCCGCCTCGGGCGCCTGGTCCGCGTCCCGTTGCTGTACATCCATGTTGTTTGGTTCCATAATCCTTCTCCCTTTCTAATCCGTTATTTTGTCTGCTGCCATGCGCATCAAATAGCGATCCAATTCCTCGTATGCCAGATCATTCGGCAATTCCGTCAGCTGTCCCGCGACCAACCCCAGTCTTCTCGTGCAGAGTCGGTATCCCGCCAGCTCGTGTGTGCTGAGGAGAACTACGCCCCCCGAAGCGGCAAAGCGCCGGAAATACTCGCCCAAAAGGTGCTGATAATGAACGTCCAGCGCATTAAAGGGTTCATCCAAAAGCAGACATTGCGGCTTTCTCAACAGGCAGCAGGCCAGCGCCACACGCTTCTTCATGCCGCCGGACAGACTTGCGATGGGCCTGGCAAAGTGCGGCGCCAGCTCCAGAGCTGCCAGAAAGCCCGTTTCCAGCGTATTTTTCAGCTCGCGTTCCCGCATCCCGGTGAAGAGCATCAGCTGGTCTTTTACGCGGATATCCTCAAACAAACCGTGCTCCTGCGGTAAATAGCCGATCCTGGCCCGATATTGATTTCGTGCTTCCCGGCCGCCGTGCGGGTCAATGCCATCGAACGCGATCCGTCCTGTCTTCGGCATCAGCTGCAGGGCCAGGAGCTTCAACAGCGTCGATTTTCCCGTTCCGTTCCACCCGACCAATCCGACGATCTCTCCGCCTGAAGCACAAAGCTCTGCTCCGCGAAGCACCTCGCCTGATCCGTAGGAAAAGGAAAGAGCCTTTGCTATCAGCTGCTTCATTGCCACCTCCGCTCCATACCGATATCTGGTCTTATTTTATCATATCGTTTTCTTTTTGCGAATAAGTCCTGTCGGCCGAAATACAAAGTCGCTTGTTCATGACCCCTCTCCGGATGTTTTTCCCGAAACGCCCCCGTAAAACAAAAAATGCCATTGCATTCTGCGCCACAGATGATAAACTGAACGCGGTACCTTACGCATCCTGCCGATGCGGTACGACGACTTGATTTTCACGGAGGACTCAGATGACTGAAAAACACGAAAACGGCTACCGCCTGCCCGAAGATCGCCCCGTTCAGGCATGGAACGACGACCAGCAGTACGAAACGGTCTTGGACTCGCTCGTCGCCCTGTCCCACAGCGACGTGTACCCGATGCACATGCCGGGACACAAGAGAAATGCAAAAAAATTCGGCGATAAGCTCAATCTGTCCATCGATATGACCGAATCCTACGGAATGGATAATCTGCACGACCCATCCGGCCCGCTTAAGCGCAATCAGGAACGGCTGGCCCGGCGCTTCGGCTCACAGAAAAGCTACTACATGATCAACGGCTCCTCCGGGGGGCTTCTGGCTGGCATTCGCACCGGCACCAAGCGCAAGGATACGATCATTGTCGGACGAAATTCGCACAAGTCGGTCTACCACGCCATCGAAATCTGCGACCTCAACCCGGTCTTTATCTCGCCGGACGTCGATGAGTCCTTTGGCATTTACGCCTCGGTCGATCCCGAAAAGGTGCGCCGCCTTTTAGAGGAGCATCCGGAAACGGCGCTGGTGTCGATCACCTCCCCCACCTTTGAGGGCGTCATGTCCGATATCCGCACGATTGCGGACATCTGCCACGAGCACGGTGCATTGCTTCTGGTCGACGAGGCGCATGGCGCGCACATCAACTACTGCGACGATCTGCCTGAGGACGCCGTGGCCTGCGGCGCAGATTTCGTCATTGAAAGCCTGCACAAGACGCTTCCCGCGCTGACCTCCACCTCGGTCATCCACATCTCGGATCGCGTCGACGAAAAGAAAATGGCGCACAACCTCGCCGTATTTGAGACGACCTCTCCCTCGCACCTGCTCATGGCCTCGATCGACGAATGTGAAGCCTATCTCGAAGCGCACGGCCGGGAGGAGCACCGCAGGCTCTTCGAAATGCTGGAGCGCTTCTCGCGCCGAATGGAAGGGCTCAACATCCTGCGCGTCCTGCGCATGGGCAGGGATGCCGATGGCGCGCATCCGCTGTGCTTCTGCATCGACATCACGAAGATCATCATTTCCACGCGCGACGCCAATATCTCCGGCATGGATCTCAAGCGCCGCCTCTACGACGAGTTTAAGGTGGAAGTAGAAATGGCCTACGGCGATTACGCAATGGCCATGGCAACGATCGGCGACACCGAGGAAGGGCTGAACCGCTTTGCCGATGCGCTTCTCGCAATCGACCGCTCCGTCGAACGCATCGACCAGCCCGAGGACGCGGTGTTCCCGCAGATTCCGATGCGCAAGGCGCGCGTATTGGATGCATTGGAGGGCGAGGCCGAATGGATTCGCGTCGAGTCCTCTCTGGGACGCGTCGCAGCGGAATACGCCTGGGCGTATCCCCCGGGAATCCCGCTGCTCACGCCGGGCGAGCGCATCGAGGAGTCCGTTTTGGCACGCTTTAACCAGCTCGATCAGCAGGGCGTCGTCGTCAAGACCGATTCCAAACGTATGCCGGAATACATCGCGGTCGTCAGGGAGAAGGAAGCGAGCGCCGCGTCCGCACAGGATTGACGGGAAAAGCGACTGCGGGTAAAATAATAGAAAGTGTGCTTGCACAATTTCAGAAGAAGGGAGCTTTCTAATGAAACACATCATCAGCTTAAATACGCGCAGCCTGAGCGACAGCGCCAAGCACGGCGGCTGCGGCGAATGCCAGACCTCTTGCCAGTCCGCTTGCAAGACCTCATGCGGGATTGCCAATCAGTCCTGCGAAAATAAAAAGGCGCAATAAGCATATGGCCGCTCTCTCTGAGAGCGGCTGTTTTTTGCCATGGCCTCACGCACCGAACAGTGCGCAGACAGGAGAAAAAATGATTCATCAATATCCATTTCAAGACCATTACATCGTATTAGACACCTATTCCGGAGCCATCCATGTGCTCGATTCGCTGAGCGCAAGGGCGGTCGACCTTCTGTCCGCAGACGATACTCTGCGGCAGAATCCCGATCAGTGGGCCGGTCTGACCGAAAAGCTGCTTCATGAAGCGGGCGATCCCGAGCTTACGGCGGAGACAGTCCGTGAAGCGCTCGACGACGTCCGTCAGCTCGTCGAGGAGGGGACCCTTTTCTCAGAGGATTCCTATGCCGGTCTGGCGCTCGATTTGCGCCATCGCCCCACACAGGTCAAAGCGCTCTGTCTCAATGTAGCGCACACCTGCAACCTGGATTGCGACTACTGCTTTGCCAGTCAGGGAAAATACCACGGCGAGCGCGCGCTGATGAGCTTCGACGTTGCAAAGCAGGCGGTCGATTTTCTCATCGCGCAGTCCGGCGCCCACCGAAACCTCGACATTGACTTTTTCGGCGGCGAGCCGCTGATGAACTGGGACGTCGTCAAGCAGACCGTCGCCTATGCCCGGTCTCTGGAAGACGAACACGGTAAAAAATTCCGCTTTACCTTCACGACAAACGGCATGCTGCTCGACGAAGCCGTCGGTACATATCTGAATGAAAACATGGACAACGTCGTCCTCTCTCTTGACGGCCGCCGCGAAATACACGATGCCCTGCGCCACACGGTTAACGGGAAGGGAAGCTACGATCACATCGTCCCCCGCTTCCTCGATTTTGTCCAAACGCGCGGCGATAAGGAATACTACATCCGCGGCACCTATACCAAACGAAATGTCGATTTTACCGAGGACGTCCTTCACATGGCAAATTTGGGCTTTCATCGCCTGTCGATGGAGCCGGTCATCGGAAGTGAAGAGGAGCCCTATGCACTCCGAGCCGGGGATTTGCCCGAGCTGAAACGCCAGTACCGCCTCCTTGCGGACGAGATGATCCGACGCGAGGCTCTGGCGGAACGAGCTGTTGAGAACGGACAGCCCGTGGATGCTCTTCCCCTCGAGGATCAGCCGTTTGTGTTTTATCACTTCATGCTTAATCTGGAGGGCGGCCCCTGCATTCACAAGCGTATTTCCGGCTGCGGCAGCGGTACGGAGTACCTCGCCGTGACGCCGTGGGGCGATCTGTACCCCTGTCACCAGTTCGTCGGCGACGACGAATACGCCATCGGCAATGTCTGGGACGGCATCCAGGCGCCCGAGCTCGTCGGCGATTTCAAGGAATGCAACTGTTATTCCCGCCCCGAATGCCGGGATTGCTGGGCCAAGCTCTATTGCTCCGGCGGATGCTCCGCCAATGCGCTGCACGCGACGGGCAGTCTGCTCGGCACGGTGCCCTTCAGCTGTGAGCTGTTCCGCACGCGCATCGAATGCGCGATTTCCGTGCAGGCGGCAAGACTTCTCCGCAGTGCATCGGCTTCGGAGCACGATACTGCTGTTTCGAAGCGTGACACAGCTGCTCCGGGGCGCAGCGCAGAGGCCCCCGACGAGGATCGCGCGTCATGACGACATACCTCGTCCGAAACATCCGCCTGCGGCTGGAGCAGGAGCCCGAGGCGATCAAAAAGGCAGCGGCAAAAAAGATGGGGCTTCGGGAACAAGACTTCTCCATGCAGCTGTACCGGGAATCCATCGACGCCCGAAAGGAACCGCTGACACGTCAATACCAGGTTTTGGTGGATACCGGAGAGCGGCCGCGCCCGGATCGGCGCGACCGCTCCGATGTCGTCGAATGGTCTGTGCCGATTTTGCAGCCTGTGCCGGGAGCGCAGCCGCTCTCTGAAAGACCCGTTGTCGTCGGAACCGGCCCCTGCGGCCTCTTTGCCGCCTATCTCCTCGCCAGCCACGGCTATCATCCGATTGTTCTGGAGCGCGGCCGGCGCGTAGCGGATCGCGTTCGCGACGTCGATGCCTTTTGGGCAACGGGGCAGCTCCGGCCCGATTCCAATGTCCAATTCGGCGAGGGCGGCGCGGGCACCTTTTCGGACGGAAAGCTGACCTCCCGCTCCAAGGATCCTCGCGTACATCTGGTGTTGTCGACCTTTCATCAATTCGGCGCACCCGAGGAAATCCTGTGGCAGCAATACCCGCACGTGGGAACCGATCTTCTGCGCGGCGTCGTTCAATCAATGCGGCAGGCTATCATTGCGCTCGGCGGCGAATTTCGGTTTGAAACCGCGCTGCTCGGCCTTCGCTGTGCGCCGCAGGCAGGAAGCTCGCGTGCGAAAATCGAAGAGCTTCTCACGACGAGCGGTGCTTTGCCCGCTTCTCCCGTGATCTTAGCCATCGGGCACTCCGCGCGCGATACATTTCGCGCCCTGCATCGGGACGGCGTCCCGATGGAAAACAAGCCCTTTGCCATGGGCTTTCGCATTGAACACGCGCAGTCTCTCATCGAGCGCGTCCAGTATGGGCGCTATGCGGGAGATTCCCGTCTGCCCCGCGCCTCATATCGCCTGAGTGCCGCACAGAGCCTCCCGGCCGGTTTCGGCGATCGAGGCGTATACACCTTCTGTATGTGCCCGGGCGGCGTCGTGGTCAACGCCTCTTCGGAGCCGCAGCGTCTCTGCGTCAACGGCATGAGCTACCACGCCCGAGACGGACGAAATGCCAATTCCGCCGTCCTTGCCACCATTGGCACAAACGATCTCGGCTCGGCGCTGTTTTCCGGCGTGACGTGGCAGGAGGAGGTGGAGCGCCGCGCATTTCAGCTGGGCGGACAAGACTATACCGCACCGGTACAAAGCGCCGCAGATTTCCTCAGGGGAACGCCGACTTCGCAAATCGGTTCGATCGAGCCTACGATTCGCCCTGCATATCGTCCCGCCGATCTCAGCAGTCTGTTCCCGCCTTCGATCACGCACGCCCTCCGAAAGGCGCTCGAGCAATGGGATCAACGTATCCCGGGCTTCGCGGATGAAAACGCCGTTTTAACCGGCGTCGAGGCGCGTTCGAGCTCCCCCGTTCGCATTCTGCGCGATACGGATTTCCAAAGCACCGGTGTTGAAGGCCTCTATCCCGCTGGAGAAGGCGCCGGCTACGCCGGCGGCATCGTCTCCAGCGCCATCGACGGCATCAAAGCAGCCTGCGCCCTGATCGAAACATACGCGCAGCCGTCATAGAAAAAAGGGAATGCGAAGAGGGCACGAATGATAGGACCGTCGACGAAGTTGACGATTTCAGCGACCCAGTAAAACAAAGAGCCGGATTCCTAAGGAATCCGGCTCTTTGTTTTACGGTCATTGTCCGTTCAGATCTGCGGGCGCTTTCTTCTTTTGATGAGTACCGTTCCTGCGCCGCTGACGAATAACACGATTGCCGACGTCAGGGCAATACCCCGGTCTCCGGTTTTCGGCGCACCCGTCTTTTTGACGACGGTTGGGAGTGCGGGCGGGATGTCTTCCTCATATTCATTTTGAAACACCGCTCCGTTCTCAATCAGCATGCCCGAGTGTTCGAACATGCTCACTACTTACCTTCCCGATCTTCCTTTTCCATCCTTTTCTTCTCTCTTTTTGTCTCGATCACATGTCTTATGGCCGTAACCGGGTGATGAAATAGCATCCTTGGCCCCGAATATCGCATGACCGTGCGGATTTTTTCTCTCATCTCCGGTTTATAGCAATGCACCTTACAATTGGAACAAAATGTCTTGTTCTCCATGAAGGGGCATCTGTCGCTTCTTGCACTCGCATAGTCCGCCAGTTCTCTGCACGAATCGCACAGGCGGCCCTTTGCTGTGCCGTGGTTTCCGTGGCAATACAGAGCGATCATCTCACTGACCAGTTTCTTTTCCCGCTCCCGTTTTGTGCTGACATCCATTACGTTATCACCCAATTCCATGGTTGCGCTCATCCCCAGCACCTCCAGCTATAAATTAACAGTTAGCATTATCTAACCTATGTGCATCTTACTTCCTTCCGGGCGAAAGGTCAAAGTCCATTTAGACATTTTCATTCCATTTGGTTGCGCTGCCAAAACAGAGCATCTCATAGACAGCGTTTTTACGTTCCCTGAGCATGCGTTCATCCCAATGCAGCTGTGCGGGGAAACACCCGGCTATGTAAAAACCGGCTGATCTTCATTTGGAAAACCAGCCGGTCAGGGCAATATCATCGCTCTGTATGTTGTCGCTTATCGGTTCTGCTTTTACGCCGCTGAACGATTCTTTTTCAGCAGGCGCATTTTTGCCTCACACAGTTTCCTGCCGTGCTTGCCTGTCATCAGAACTCCGATGATGTTCATCGCAAACGCGATCCCAAGCATCAGTCCCTGCGTAAAGTCAAATACAGCGTTTGGCGCTTCCGGCTGCATAAACAGTGTTGCAAAGTATACTGCAAAAGAGATCAGGGCCACGATAAACCACGCATGCAGACGTTTCGTGTACTTCAATTTCTCCTCATTGCTGTAATCTGCCACCTTAACTACGGTTTCTTTCAACTCCTGATTCATGTGCTCGCTTCTCCTTTCTCCATCCAGCAGCTCCCGGATATTCACTTCATAGTAATCTGCCAGTTCCACAAGGATATCCAGATCCGGCATGTTGCTGCCAGTTTCCCAGCGCGAAACCGTGCGGCGCGATACATTCAGCATCTCCGCAAGTTCTTCCTGGGTGACGGCTTTTTCTTTTCGGAGCTCTTTTAAGAATGTCCCGATCTTTTGTTGATCCATCTGCGATCCTCCTTTCGAGAGCAGAATAGCTCAGGCGGGTAAGAAAAAACAGGACACGAAGCAAGCAAACGCCCTGTTTTCCAAATGAGACAAGGATTGTCTCTATTTTCCTTCCCGCAGATGTTCCTCCATCCGCTTCATCAAACCGGATTTCCCGCAGCGCCGGATGCCGGTCACGACTTTTATCATCTCTTGATCCTGAAACGCGATCACGCGCTTCAGATACAAGTCTCGTTTCTACAGAGCTCTAAAATGAGCTTTCCCTTATGGTTCACTCATTAAAAACGGAATAAAAGCATCCGGTTTTTCCGAAAGAAAACAGAAGCTCCATAAAAGAAAAGCCCGGAAACCTTGATTTCCCGGGCTTTTTTGCTGTTTGAAATACAATTTTCTGAGAAATTATCTCTTGCTGAACTGAGGGCTCTTTCTCGCCTTCTTCAGACCGTACTTCTTTCTCTCCTTCTGGCGTGCGTCGCGCGTCAGGAATCCCGCGTGCTTCAGCGTCGCACGAAGGTTCGGATCAAACTCCAGCAGCGCACGGGCAACGCCGTGACGAACGGCTCCGGCCTGGCCGGTGTATCCGCCGCCCTTGACGTTTACCACGACGTCAAAGCTGCCCTGCGTATTCGTAAGCGTCAGCGGCGCTTTTGCGATATCGCGAAGCGTTTCATAGTCAAAATACTCATCAATCGAACGGTTATTTACCGTAAACTTTCCATCCCCCGGAAGCAGGCGAACGCGGGCAACCGCCGTCTTTCTGCGGCCTGTTCCACGATACTGATTATCCATATTGTCCTCCCCGCCTTAAAACGTCAGCTCTTCCGGCATCTGAGCAGCATGCTTGTGCTCCGGTCCGGCATAAACCTTCAACTTACGATACATATCGCGCCCCAGGCTGTTGTGCGGCAGCATGCCCTTAATCGCATGTTCCAGCACGCGCTCCGGATGCTTTTCCATCATCTCATGGAAGGATGTCGTCTTGCGTCCGCCGACAAAGCCGGTGTAACGGACATACTCTTTCGAGTGCTCTTTGTTTCCGCTCAGACGAACCTTATCCGCATTGATAATGATGACATAGTCGCCCGTATCGACGTTCGGCGTGAAGGTCGGTTTGTTTTTTCCTCTGAGGATCGCCGCAACATTGGCTGCCAGGCGTCCGACGATCTGATCGGTCGCATCGACGACATACCACTTGCGCTCCACCTCTAAAGGCTTCGCCATGTAGGTCTTCATTGTGATTTCTCCCTTTCTCAATATCCTGCCCGCGTATTTCGACTCCGCCCGCAAGGAGGCGGTGTTTGTTCATTCGACAATTTGTGGTTCGCACATCGACGCTGCGAATTGAATTCTCGAAGATATCGCATAAAGGGACACACGTCCCGCTACACAGATACTGTGACAGTATAGCCGTGTTTGTCGATTTTGTCAATTCCTTCTGTCGCACCGCGACGCGTTTTTCGCCAAAAAACGGAAAAAACCGTTCAATCCGACAGCTTCTTAATAGTGTAGTAGCCCGCGTTTTCCCGATAGGAGCCGATCAGGACAAACGCTCCGACAACCACGACCACACCGATTCCGATCAAAAGATCCATAAAAAAGGCTCCGCTGACCTCTGGCGTCTGCGTGACAGCGTCCCACGTCTGAGGCAATACGTCAAAAAACGTCACATCGTAATAGGCTGCGGCGACGTCGTAAAGTCTCCACGCCCACTCCACGATGCTCGAAGCAAAGATGACGCCGATGGAAATCAAAAACACCAAGAATGCGCCGAGTTTGCTGACACGGCCTCCTGCAAATTTTTTGTAGAGCGCAAAGGACATCGCGACTGCGCCGATTCCGGCGATCCATGCATAATAGCCAAAATGTCCGATGAGCACCCACAGGATCCCGCCGGCGATTGCGCCGATCAGCGCGCCGAGAATGCCCAAAAAGTAATTCTCCTTTTCGTAGGTTTTTTCCTCTTTACGCTCCTCAAGCGCTTCCTTGATCTGGTCGATTTCTCCGTGATTCAAAAACAGCACCTCATTGTTGACCTGATACACCTCTGTACCGTCCTCCGGCTTGCCGCTGTAAAAGCTTCCTACGCCAAAGCCGTGCTCGCGGAGCTGCTCCAGTGCGCCATGAACGAGGCCTTCGATTTGCTCCGTTCCCTTTTTGCCGTTCATCGAACGTCCGGAAAGGCGCAGCATCGTGCCGGTAAGCGTGGAGTCCTTAATCCATTTTCGATCCTTGCACTCGCTCAGCCACGGCTCCGACACCTCGAGTGTGCCGTCGGATACGGCGGAAAATATCAGATCGAACGTTCGGTTGCGCTCGTCGAATCGGCACACCACGGGAACCCCGTCAATGCGCCCATAGTAATGCGTCGTTCCCGCCTTTTGAAAACCGTGCTCGTCCGCAAAAAATTTTCGAATCGGATGTGCCATAATCTTTTCCTCCCAAATATATTTATCGATCCTTACTCGTTCAGATATTGCCGCAGCCTTACTGTTTTTCCCCCACCTCTTCGCCTGTCTTCGGCAAAAAGAAGGTCAGAATCAGGCCGCATACAAACAAGGGCAAAATACCGTATATCGAAAGACGCGCGTCGCCTGTGATATCGGTGACCAGACTCATGATCAACGGCCCGAGAATAGCCGCAAATTTGCCGAAAATGTTATAGAACCCGAAAAATTCATTCGACTGCTCCTTCGGAACGATCTTCGCAAAGAAGCTGCGCGACAGTGCCTGAATACCGCCCTGGGCCGAACCCACCATAGCGCCTAATATGAAAATCTGATAGACGGAGGTAATCGTTCCGGCAAAGAAAACCGAGATGATGTAGGTGAGGATGGCGAACTGAATCATGCGCTTCGTTCCCACCTTTCCCGCGAGCTTTCCGTAAATCAGCGCGCACGGGAAGGCAATGATCTGGATGACGAGCAGAATGCCCAAAAGCAGGAACATGTCCAGCGACGTGCCGCCCAGCACCTGCTCGGCATAGGGAACGACCATCTTGATAATCGTATCGACGCCGTCGATATACAGGAAGTAGGCGAGTAAAAAGAGCGCGACCACGCGATACTGACGGATATTTTTCATCGTCTGCCCCAGGCGGCGAAAGCTCATCCGCACGGGGTTCGGAACCGGTTCTATGTAATAATTCTGACGAACATTCCGATACATCGGAATCGTCAGCACGAGCCACCACAGCGCCGTGATAAAAAAGCCGAGCTGATAACCGGCAAACTCATCCATACCAAGGAAGTAGACGCCCATCAGGCACAGGGCAAACGGCAGCACCGAGGCAATATACCCATACGCATAGCCCATCGAGGAAACGCGATCCATATCCTGCTCCGCTGACACGTCGACCAAAAAAGCATCATAAAAAATATTCGCGCCGGAAAAACCGATGGCGCCGATGATATAGAGCGTGACCAGCAGCTGCCAGTTATAATAGGGGACGAGCGCAAGCCCCGCAGTACAGCCGATTCCCAGCAGCGAAAAGATGGTAAAAAGCTTTTTCTTTCTTCCCTGATAATCGGCAAACGTCCCGAGAATCGGGCTCAGCAGCGCCACCAGGATCGACGCCACGGAATTAAAGTAGCCCAAATCCATGCCGTCGCCGGGCTTAAACATGCCAAAATAGATGGGAAGCAGCGCCGTAGTGATCGCCATGGAATACGCTGAATTCCCGCAATCGTAAAGAATCCAGCTCTTTTCGGCTTTTGTGAGTTTTTTCATAGATTCCCCCGTTCTACGCATCCTATTTTTTTGATTATCTATTTTCACTCCTGTGCAGCGCTTTCGCTTTTCAGGAAAATACGCTCCAGCGTTAACCCGCAGGCCGGATACGTCGGCGCAGCCGGCTGTGCGGCGCCCTCCTCAAGGAGCCGAGCGATCCGGGCTTCGGTCAGCCGTCCTCTGCCGACCTCAACTAACGCCCCTATGATAATCCGTATCTGATTGTGTAAAAAGCTCTCGCCTGCGATATGAAACACCAGGTCATTGCCCGATTGCTCCATCGTGAACTGTGAAACATCCCGAATCGGCTGCCGCAGGGGATCTTGTCTGCTGAATGCCGAAAAATCATGCCGTCCGAGAAAGAGCGGCAGCACGCGCCGCATCGCCCCGACGTCTAACGGGTAGGCGCAGGACGCCTTATAATGCCGGTACACGGGAAGCAGCGGCTGATCCAGCGACAGCACATACCGGTACACCTTTTTTCCCGAGGAAAAGCGCGCATGAAAGGACAGCGGCACCTCCTCCGACGACAGCGCCAAAAGATCCTCCGGAAGAAGCGGCTTCAGGTGATGTGCGATCCCCTTCGGAGCGATCGGCGAGGCACTCAGAAAATTGACCCATTGCTCCTCCGCGTGTACGCCGGTATCCGTTCGTCCGGCCGCAATCAATCGCGTCGGCCGGCCCAACAGCTTGTCGACGGCACGGCGGAGCTCCCCCTGTACCGTGCGCTCCTCCGGCTGTCCCTGAAACCCGCGAAACCGGGTCCCGTCATATGCGACGCGCAGTAAAATATTTTTCATCGCCTCACCAGAACCAACAGAGGCCGGTCAGCACGGCCAGAGAAAGCAACAGCGTCAACACGTCCCTCCTCGTCAGATTCAGCGGATTCAGCCGTGTCCGGCCGGCCCCGCCGCGGTAGCACCTCGCTTCCATCGCCGTTCCCAGCTCCTCCGCGCGGTGAAATGCATTCAGAAACAGCGGCACCATCAACGGGATCATTGCTTTGGCGCGGCGCAGGATATTGC
>JAEXCD010000009.1 GCA_023393715.1 Bacillota bacterium | reverse complement strand
GCGCATGGCTCAGAGGTTCGCCTGCTGGAGGAGCACTCGAGAGTGCTCCTCCGCAGGAAGGAAAAGGAGACGGGAAAGGTCGGCATCGTCACGGCAGGCGGCAGCGGCCATCTCCCGTTGTTCCTGGGCTATGTCGGCGAAGGAATGTTGGACGGATGCGCAGTGGGGAACGTTTTTGCTTCGCCGTCCGCGTCCAGCATGGCCGAGATGATTCGCGCCTGCGATCGCGGCGCAGGCGTCATCTGTCTGTTTGGGAATTATGGCGGAGATCGCATGAATTTTGCCATGGCGTGTGAAGAGGTCGAATTTGATGATATTGAAACGCGAACGGTGATCGCAGGGGACGATGTCGCCTCCAGCCCGAAGGGAAGCGAGGAGAAACGCCGGGGCGTGGCAGGCATCGTATATGCCTACAAGATCGCCGGAGCGGCCGCTGAGCGCGGATATGCGCTTGACGATGTCGTATCCGTTACGCAGCGCGTCCTGGATTACACGCGAACCATTGGTTTTGCCACATCGCCCTGTATTATTCCCGAGGTGGGAAAGCCCTCGTTTTCCATCGGTGAAAATGAGATTGAAGTGGGCATGGGCATTCACGGCGAGCCGGGCGTGGCGGTGCGTGAGATGATGAGCGCCGACGAAATTGCGGAGTACGCCGTTCGGACACTGCTCGATGATATTGAGATTCAGGAGGGCGAAACGATCAGCGTCATGATCAACGGTTTGGGTTCTACGCCGTTGGAGGAGCAGTACATCGTCTATCGCAAGCTGGCTGAATTGCTCGGGCAGCGAAGCATTTCGGTGAAGCACCCGCACCTCGGCGAGTACGCGACGTCCATGGAGATGTCCGGCCTGTCCATTACTTTTGTAAAATTAGACGAGGAATTGGAATCCTTACTCAGCGATGTCGCGAAAACGCCCTTCTACACAAACTATAATAAGTAAGGAGCAGCGGGATGAAGCGAGAAGCACTGATAAAGGGATTCGAAAAAATCGCAAAGAAGATGGCGGAGAATCGCGATTACCTGATCGAGCTGGATCAGCGGAACGGAGACGGCGATCTCGGCATTTCCATGAGCAATGGCTTTGCGGCAGCATATGAAGCGGTATCCGGGAGCGCGGAAAAGGATCTGGGCCGTTTACTCCTGCTCGCCTCGAAGACGTTTAATGAAGCGGCGCCCTCCTCTCTGGGAACCATTCTTTCCATTGGCATGATGGGGATGGCCAAGTCGCTGCGCGGTAAAGAAGAGGTCGATGTTGCGACGCTGGGCGAGGCATTTGAAGACGGTATCAATAATATTATGAGCAAGGCCGGATCGAAACCGGGCGAAAAAACGATACTGGACGCCATTGTTCCGGCGATTCAGGAGCTCAGGAGCAGCGCCGATTCCGAAATGGTATGGAAGCTCGCCGCTCAAAAGGCGGAAATGGGTGCGGAATCGACGAAAAACATGAAATCGGTTCACGGGCGCGCAGCGTACTACGGAGAGAAAAGCCTGGGCCTCGTAGATGGGGGCGCAGTCGCGGGACAGTTGATTTTTGCTGCGTTGTCTGAAGAATAGTGCAGAATTAGGAAGGAAAACGAGATGAATGAGCGAAGACAAGTCGTCGAGGCGGCTTTTGCCAATCAGAAGCCAAGCCGCGTTCCCGTCGGATTTTGGTATCATTTTACGCCGTTCAATGAGCATTGCCGGGGGCTGCTGGATCCGGGCATCGTGCGCCGCGTTATCGATGGGCACAAGGCCATGTACGATGATCTGCAGCCGGATATGCTGAAAATTATGTCGGACGGCTTTTTTGGCCATCCGAGCATGAACGGAAAGAGGTTTGAAACCGCCGAGGATTTGAAACAGATTCAGTCTGTGGGCGCACAGCACCCATGGATTCGCGAGCAGGTGAGCATGGTGCGGGAAATCATGGAATATACGAAGCATGAGGTTCCGACCTTCTACAGCATTTTTTCGCCGCTTCAGGCCGTCCGTCTGTATTTCTTTGAGGACGAGGATGCTCCGGACAAATTTACCCGCCTCTTCTTTGAAAATCCGGATCTGATGGTTCAGGCGGCAAAGGAGATTGAAAAGGATGTGCTGCTGCTGGTCGATGCCCTGATGAAGGAAACCGATATCGACGGCGTGTACTACAGCACGCAGGAGGTTCAGGACGACCGTGCAGATCAGGCCTTCCACGAGAAATACGTCCGAGACACGGACGTATCCGTCATGAATCACATTCACGAATACGGCTCGAAGATCCTGCTTCATATCTGCGGTTGGGGCGAGTTTACGAACACATTGGAGCTGTACAAGGATTATCCAGCGGATATCGTGAACTGGGCGACGCATACCGAGCAGGTCAGTCTGAAGGAAGGGAAGAAACTGTTCCACAATAAGCCCGTAGTCGGCGGCTTTGACAATAACCCGGGCACGCTTCTTTATTCCGGAAGCGATGAAGAGATCAGGGATTATCTCTATGCACTGCTCGATGAGAGCGGAACCGAGGGCGTCATGATCGGCGCGGACTGCACCGTCGATCCCTCAGTGGGACATGACCGCCTCCGGTATGTTCGCGACGTTGTGCGCGCGTATTGCCAGGGGAAATAGACGAAGCGGGAAAAGCACAAAAAAACATCCGCAGCCTGTAACGGCTGCGGATGTTTTTGTATGTGTTATTTGCGGTTTCCGCGGTTCCTGACGACCAGAACGCCGATAAAGGCGACGATTGCAACGCCTAAAACGATGATCAGCACGGTAACGCCGGAATCGCCGGTTTTCGGCGTCTTGGTTCCGTTTCCGGGCCGCACTGTCACGGTAACATCCTTACCCTGTTCCGCAGAGGAGCTGCTCGAGGGCGTAGAGGACTCGGATGGCGGCTGCTCGGAGGACTCAACGGGCGCAGTGGAAGAGGAGCTCGATTGAGAGGACTCCGATGCGGATGAGGAAGAGGAAGAGGATTCACCGGGGACCGCCTCTGCGACAGCGTAGACCGAGAAATCCTTCGCTTCAAAGGTGATGCTTGAACCGTCCCGAGATACGATGGGCACCTCCTCCGGCGCTCCGGACGCGGGGATGTGGAACAGCGTGACCTTTTCCGGATTCAGTTCGCTCAGCGGCAGCGTGACGAGAACATTCAAACGGGGCACCAGCTTCTCCTGGGCTTCGTTTACGAAGGAGATGTCAAAGGCTTCCGTCTTATATCCCTCCATCGGATGCTCCGCCTTTCCTACGAGGAGCTTGACCTGTGAAAGAAGCTGGCTGTCGGAGAAGCTCAGAGCGGATATTTCGGCTGTCGCCTTGAGGGCGGCATCCTCTGCGTGAAGCAGAACCCGAATACGGCCATCCGCCGTGTAGATAAATGCATCTCCGCTTTCCGCGCTCAAATGCTCGATGTAGGTCTGAACGATGTCCGCCAGAGAGCCGTACAGCGCGACCTGCTCCTTGCCGTGGAACATCGTATATCCATCGCCGCCTACGGCGACGAAGTCATTTGTTGCCAGCGTATAGACTTTTTCCGGCTCAAGCGCTTCACCGTTGATTTGAACCTCAGTAACGCGGCTCTTGGCGGCTTCGCCCTCGGCGCCCTTTTCGGGGGTTTCAATGAGGTAGGTCATGCCTGAAACGTGCGGGAAGCGCCCCGCAGCGCCCGGATAATCCGAGGCGGCGAAGTTCAGCGCATCCAAAATATCCTGTCCTGTGACCTTGATGACGGTCATGGCATTGCCAAAGGGCAGGACGGTGAACACCTCTCCGACCGTCACATCTCCTTCGTCGATGGAGGCGCGAATGCCGCCTCCGTTGGTGAGCACCACATCCGCACCAGAGCTCTTCCGCATGGCGTCGGTGATCAAATCGCCGAGATTGGTTTCCTGCGTGCGGACAAAGCCGCGTTCGCCCTGGAGGAGTGCTGCGGTTTTACCGATAACGACGTTCTGTGTTTCCGCCTGTTCATCCTCGACCGCCTTGATCGCCTGCGCCATATCCGCATTTTCACCGTAGGTGACGGCCTCGGAGTAGGGCATCAGACGCGCGGATTTTGTCACCCCGTCCGGGGTGAGGGTCATCGTTACAACGCCGATGTTTTTCAGGTATTCACCGGCCGACACGAGCAGCGCATCGCCCTGAGCGGAGCCCTCGGGCCATTCCGTATGGCTGTGCCCGTCGATGACGAGATCCAGACCGTGAAGCATCGGCGCGACTGCCGTGGAGCGAACGACGGATTCCTCATCGCTGCCGAGGTGACAGAGCATGATGACGACCTGAGCGCCCTCTCCGCGGAGGCGATCAATCTCCGCCTGCGCGATCTGAACATTCTCTTCGACCGTGTCAGCAAAGCGCAGGCCCTCGGTATTTCGGGGGTCCGCCTTATATTTTGTTTCAGGAGTGGCCAGGCCGAACAGACCGATTTTGATGCCGTCCCGTTCGATCACCTCGCCGGCTTTGAAGACGAGTTCCGTACCTCCTTCATAAAAGACGTTGGAGGCGTACCACGGAAATGTTGAGTTATCCCGATTGTTCAACGCGGTGACGCGGTTGTAATCGAATTCATGGTTTCCGGGAACAAAGCCGTCGAGCGGCATCTGATTCATAAGGCGAATCATCGAATTGCCCTTCGACAGCGTAGCGAAATTCGTTCCCTGCGTTGCATCGCCCGCATCCAAAACCAGCACCGTTTTACCCTCTGCCTTAAATGCATCAACTACGTTTTTGAAGGTGGCGTACCCGATATTGCCGCCTTTGGCATCCTGCTGAGCGTGTCCGTGTATATCATTTGCGTGCAGGACAATCAGCTCCTTTTCGCCGTTTCGCAAAGCTTCGTCGGCCGGACTTTCCGTCGTTTCCTCCGTTGGTGCAGTTGGTTCCGGGGTATCGGCGAGTGATTTCACCGGCGCCCAGACCAGACCCATAATCAGAGAAAAGACAAGAAGCCATGAGAAGAGCCTTTGATTTCTTTTCTGTTTCATACTATCTCCTCCGAATACTTGTTTTTCCGTGCAGCGCTGCTGCTGATTGATCAGTACCATCATACCCGATAATGAGATTTTTAGGAAGGGAAACGTTCTCTTTTTGAAGGAAAGGGACTTTTCCCTCCGCCGAAGTTTCGCTAAAATGAAAGCAGGCGAGAGGAAGGGAGCGGGATATGCGGATCTTTTTTGTCAGCGATACTCACGGAGCGCAGGATCTGAGCAAGATTGACCGGAATGCCGTGCAGATGCTCGGGATTCGATCGGATGATCTGCTCATTCATTGCGGTGATTTTGGCGCTCCCTGGTGCTGCGAGGAGGACGAGACGCTTCGGTATTGGCGAAGCTTTCCCTGTGATGTGGTCGTGTGCCTGGGAAATCATGAAAATTATGACTGGATCGAGCGTCAGGAGATGACTGCGTACGCCGGAGGCCGCGTGCGCAGGTTGGGGAAGCATGTTTTTGCGCCCCTGCTGGGCGAGCGGCTGACCCTGTTCGGCTGTGATTTCTGGTTTTTTCCGGGCGCCTATTCGGCAAACCGGAGTATGTGGCATTTGGGAAAAACGCTTTTTGCACAGGAAATGCCCGAGCGGGAAGCGGCGGAATCGGCGATCGACCGTTTTCTGGCAGGGCCTCCGGTGGATTTCATTATCTCGCACGACGGGCCGCGCGGTTTTGTGGAGAAATATCTGGGCTACTCGATCAGCCATCCCTCGGAGGAATATTTCCGAACGATACGGAGGAGTCCGGATCAGAAGCTTCATCCGGGCTATGCGCTGGATCGGATCTATGAAGCGGAGCGAAAAGCGCAATACTGGCTTTTTGGCCACCATCATATCGATGTATCCGCGGAGTATCTGCGGTGTCTGTTTGACGATATCGCCGTATACGATACGCAGGAGCATCGTTTTTTATAACGCAGAAAGAACCGCAGGAAACTGAGGTGATTCCCAAAAGTCAGGCTAAAAACCGAACTGGAGGGAGCCGTTCAGCGCCCTGCGTTTTTTTGCTCCGGGAATTGTTTTTTCGGGAGCTGTTTTTGAGAGAGCTGTTTTCCGGGCAAAACAAAGCGGCGGAGTCGGATATCCGACTCCGCCGCAAAGGCTTTGTATTGAAGGCTTTGTATGCGATCAGAACAGGCCGAGAATCCGACCGTTTTCATCGACGTCGATGTTCTCCGCAGCGGGGACTTTGGGAAGCCCGGGCATCGTGAGAATATCGCCGGTCAAAACGACGAGGAATCCCGCTCCGGCGGATACGCGGACACTTTTTACCGTGACAGTGAAATCCTCGGGGGCGCCGCAGCGTGCGGCATCGTCGGAAAAGCTGTACTGCGTTTTTGCGACGCAGATCGGCAGCTTGTCAAAGCCGAGCTCAGTGAGGCGCTGAACCTGCTTTTTCGCTGCCGGCGTTAACTGAATGCCGCGGCCGCGGTAGATGTTTCGGACCAGAGCCTCCATCTTATCGATGATGGGCGCATCACTGTCATAGGCGAACGTAAAGGG
>JAEXCD010000007.1 GCA_023393715.1 Bacillota bacterium | reverse complement strand
GTTCTTTTCGTTGTATAATAAGTTTGTCGTACAGATGCACTTCCTTTATAATGTATTGTCGCAAATTCATTATACATCAGAAAGTCCTGTACGACATTTTTTATCTAAAAAAGTTGTAAAGTGGTGTTTACCATATAGATATTTTTATATTATAATTTTCTTAGCTTTTGGTGAGGCATTTTTCGAAGAGAAAGGTATGCTATATAGGCCATGGCTGGGATATTGCTGTAATTCATTATGGGAGGACAAAATGAAAAAGAAATTCACAGCGGTATTAGCGTTCCTGATTGCGATTTTGAGCATATGGAATATAAATACCGTGCCCGTTGAGGCGCAGGGGATACCGAATGAAGGAGCCGAATTTTCCGGCGACGGCATCTACTATGCGCAGGACAAGACGGGAAAGCTTGCGATCTATACGAGCGACGGCAAGCTCGCGGAAAGCTGGGCATTTTGTATCAATGAGAATCGGGGGACGCCCGCGTATGATCCGAATAAAAAGGATTATCACGTGGGAGCATATAAATTTTTGGGCTTTGATTCCTGGGCGTTGTATCAGGAAATCAGCAAATCCCGTCCGAGACTACCCCGTGAAGAGACCTATCGAATTATTGAAGCGCTTCTTTACATGTTCCACGACGATCCGTTTGATTTCAAAGGGACATACGGTCTGAGCGATTTTCAGTATTATACGGCGGTTCAGGATGTCGTATATTACTGGACCCAGTCGAAGAGCAAAACAAATTTCAGTCACTATGGAATGGACACAACCTGGGAACAGCTGAACAAGAAGGCACAAGCGTATAAGAGCGGGAGCCTGACGGAGGATGAGGCGAAGCTTTTGATCCCGAACAATAAAAAGATCGAGATTAAAACGTATGAAGCGACAGCCGGCGGCGTACAGTCTCTGGTTACGGCGCGCGTGTTTAACAAGCCTCGAGTTTATTTTTCCAAGCAGGAGCTGACGCCGGAATTGATCGCTGCGGGCGAGCAGGGTGTCGTGGACAACATCAATGCCAAAATCGGTCTTGCGGGTGCAAAGTTCTTCCTGCTCGACAGCAACGGCGATGTAATTGTAAATGTCGGCACCAATCAGCCGCTGGAGTGGACGTCGAACAATGAGCTGCAGGGCATCACTCTCCCGGAAGGGGAGTACACGCTCGTAGAAAAAGAAGCGCCGGATGGATATGCCGTAGCCGATCCAGTTCGCTTTAAGGTGACGGGCCGCAGCGATGAGGAAAAACAGATTTCGTTGATCAGCGAAAGGGAGGAGATCGGCCTTTTGCCGGATGACAAAGGTGTAAAGGACATCATCTTTTTGTGCAACGTGAAAAAGCAGCCGAACGCCGAGCGTATTGTGATTCGGAAGGTCGGCTTCGACGGGCGGACGCTGCTCGGCGGCGCGGAGATCGAGATTCGCAGGGACGATGCGGACAAAACACTCGTATCGACCTTTACATCGAACAACACCATGGGACAAACGGTGGATCTCATTCCGGGGCGTTATATTCTGACGGAAAAAACAGCGCCGAAGACCTATCGGCTGCCGGTTGGCGAAGTGAAATTTACGGTTGCCGCAGGCGGAGCTGTTACGGTGGATTCGACGCAGAATCTCAGCGGGCTCGTCACCGCCAAGGACAACGAGGTTTCTGTCAAAAATCTCCAGGGGCCGTTTATTCAAACGAAGGCGAGCTTTGATGAGCATGGCATTAAGACTAAGGTGTTCAAGGACAGTGAGCAGGAAGACCTGCCCATTATCGACAAGGTAGAATATAACGCGGAGGTTCCGCAGGGAAAATATTATCTCCTTGCCGAGCTCATAAAAAATAACGATCCGACGCAGGTGGTGGCAAAGGGTTATGCGGCGCTGACTGCGGACGGACAGAACGGCGGAACGGTTGATGTGCCGATTACGATTCCGAAAGAGAAGCTGGAGCTGGGCAGCAACCGCTATACCGTGCTGGAGAAGCTGTACGCGGCGAATGATGTCGCGATTACGGACAGCGGCGCCGTTGCCGGTTCGACGGCGAGACCGATTGCGGAGCACACCGCAATCGACGATAAGGATCAAACGGTCAGCGTCATCGTAGAAAAAGCGGTTCATTTCTTTGCGTTCCTGAAGGTCGACGAAAACGGGCAGCCCTTGGCGGGCGCCAGATTGAAAATCGTCGACGAAAACAAGCAGGACGTGCCAGGCATGATCTGGACGTCTGTCGCCGATAAAGAGGGCGACAAAAATGCCATTCGCGTCAACCTGGTAGCTGGCAAGTATTCCTTACAGGAAGTGGTAACGCCGGAGGGCTGCAAAAAGCTGGATGACGCCGAATTTACGGTTTCTGCTGACGGAAAGATCGATTTTGGCAACAACAGCTTGATTACGGTAAATGAGGGGCTGGATGGCGCTCGGGTCACCGTAAAGAACACGAAGGAACCTGTCAATCCGCCGACTCCCGTTGATGTTAAATATCTGATTTCCAAGGTGGAGAAGGGAACCAATACCTTATTGAGCGGCGCCGAGCTGAAGATTTATAAAGGAGAAGGCACGAGCGGTGATGTCGTGCTGGAAAAAACGACGGACGGCACGAAAATTGAAACGGCGTTGACCGATGGAATTTATACTCTGGCGGAAACAAAGGCGCCGGACGGATACGTCAAAGCGAACGATATCGTATTTAAGGTGGAAGGCGGTACGCTTTTCCTCAAAGACCGAGACGGTATATTTAAGGAATCCTTTGACCTGGAAGAAGCTGCATCCGATAATTACGAAGCCTTTGAAGACAGAATGGACGACTCGCTGTCGTGGACGGGTACGCCGTATGGGAAGCACTATTATCTGAAAAAGAACGACGGAACCGGAGATTATAAGGGAGAAGTTCTGTACTGCTTTAACCTGAATCTGCATGCGCCGACGGAAAGCTATGACAACGGAGAAAATATCGAGTATCAACCGGAGGGCTTTGGAGACGGCGTCATCAAGTATACCAAGATCGTCAATCCATACACCCTGGTGAGCTATACTCATAGTCCAAGAGTCAGGGATGAAGCCGACTTCTATAATAAGGTAGAAAAGGTCATCTATGCGGGCTATCCGAATAACATGAAGTCCTTCCAGGGCGATCTGAGCGATGCGGAGTTTAAAACCGCCACGCAGCTCGCCGTATACTACTATACGGACAGTATTGAGCTGGACACGGTTGGACACGGATTCGAAGGCGTCCGGACGCCGGAGGGCGCTAAGGTAAAGGCGGCATTTGAAAAGCTCATCGCGTATGCCGAATCGGCTGAGGAGACGCCGGATGATTATAAAATCAATCTGTTTGCAAGCAATAACGGGAAATACCAGCACCTGATCGGAACGAAGTACAATCCGGAAAATCTGTATTACACCATTAAAATGGAGGACGAGAAGGGGCATCCGGTCACCTTCTCCAAAACGGAGCTCAACGGAACCGAAGAGCTGCCGGGGGCGACATTAAAGGTAGTAAAGGGCGAAAATCCGGACGGAACCGATGTCGTGGAAGCATGGACCTCGACGGAGAAGCAGCACGTGATCACCCTTGTGGCCGGCATCTATACCATGGTCGAAACGCAGGCGCCTCAGGGCTATGAGGTGGCTGAAAGCATCACGTTTACCGTGACGGAAGACGGAAAGGTGCAGATTGCGAATTCGGACGGGACGTTCTCGGAGAAGATGGATCCGCTGGTTCAGATGAAGGATCAAATATCCGGCGTTACGGTGAAATTCAGCAAAGTGGACATCGGCGGCAAGGAGATACCGGGTGCGAAAATTCAGATTATTGATGCGCAGAAAGCCGTTGTGGCAGAATGGATTTCCAAAGAGGATAAAACAGAAGAAATCACATTAACACCGGGAACCTACACGTTCCACGAGGAGGCCGCGCCGAATGGCTTTGAGAAGGTAACGGACTTTACTTTTACGGTCGATGCGAACGGAACGGTGGCGCTGGGCGAAAATGAGAACAACGACGCCGTGAAAATCGAAGGCGGTAAAGTAGTTGTCACGGATCAGCGAGAGGAAGAAGATCCGGGCGATGAGCCGGGAGGAAACGATCCGAGCGACGGAACGCTTCGGACAACGATTCAGGCAAGAAATTCGAAACCGGACGGCACAAAGCCGGCAAAAATAACGGCTGCGGAGGCGCAGAGCGAAGAGGGCGTGCAGGTCTATGACACGATCGACTACTCCGGTCTGACGGCGGGAAAAACCTATAAGGTAACGGCAAGATTGCTTGAAATTCATAACGGAGCGCTATCCGAAACGCCGGTGCTGATGAAGGAGGTCTTCCTGAAGGCGGAGGCGGAATCCGGCCAGTGGATTGTGGATTTGGGGAATACAAAAGCACTGTGTCCGGGTCGCGCCTACGTCGTATTTGAAGCGGCGGAATCATTGGAGAATCTGATCGACCGTGACGGCGACGGCATTAAGGATACGCCGCAAAGGGCGCGCCATGAGGATCCGACCGATGCGTCCCAAACCGTTACGGTCACGGAGGAGCCGGAGGTGCCGAATACGGACGTTCCTGTGACACCGGAGAATGAGGTGGATGCAGAGCTCGGCACAACCGTGAAGGCAAACGGAGAAGCCGCCGCGGCCGACGCGCCGGCTAAGGTTTCTGCGGAAGCGGCAAAGGCCGGCGTCGAGGTTATCGATACGATCAGCTATAAGGACCTTCAGGGCGGCAAGGCGTACAAGGTGACCGGAAAGCTGTACCGAGTGGTTGACGGCAAAGCCAAGGGCGATGCACTGCTGACATCGGAAGAGACGTTTACTGCGGATACAAGCGGTACGGGCGAATGGAGTCTGACGCTCGGAACCACGGCCAGCCTGTTGCCAGGCGCGAGTTATGTCGTTTTTGAAAAAGCGGTATCCGTAGAAGCGGTGCTGGATGTGGATGACGACGGAAAGCCGGACAAGGTTCAAACGGCCGTGCACGAAAAGGCGGACGATCCCGCTCAGACGGTTACGGTTGAACCGGAAACGCCGGAGCCCTTTACGCCGGTGGATCCGACGCCGGAATCGACAGACCAAAACGACACCAATCTGCAATTGGAGACGACCGTCACGGCAAAGGAGAAGACCGCAGGTGCAGACGCGGCGGCGACGCTGAAGCAAGATGAGGTCGAGGGCGGCGTCACCGTAGCGGACACGGTCAGATACAAGAGCCTTGTCGCGGGACAACAATATGTGCTCAAGGGTATTCTGTATGAGGTAGAAAACGGCAAAACCGTTAAGGAGCTGGTCGTTAAGGAAGAGACCGTGACAGCGGAATCGACCGATGGAGAATGGACGCTTTCGTTCGGGCTCGTAAAAGGGCTGGAAGCGGGAAAGAAATACGTCGTCTTTGAGCGCGCCGTGTCCGTCAACAAGCTCGTCGACAGCGACGGGGACAAGCTTTACGATGCCGTGCAAATCGCATCGCATGAGGATCCCTCGGATCCGGCACAAACCATTGTGGTCAAGGCGAACGAGAATCCGGACAACCCGGGCGGAGAAAACCCGGACAATCCGGGCGGAGAAAACCCGAACAATCCGGGCGGCGAAGATCCGAACAAACCGAATGGCGGAACACCGGGGAAAACCGTACAGGTTCGGCCGGGGTCGAACAGCGGAAAGAAGGCTCCGTCTACAGGAGATCATCATGATCTGATGCTGAGCACCGTAGCGGCGGTGCTGTCCATGGGCGCCATCGTGCTGCTGCAGAAAAAACGCCGACCGAACGGCAACTAAAAGCAAGCGAGACGGACATCTCGAACGTAAAGGAACAGTCGGCAGGATTCCCTTTTATGGGCGTCCTGCCGATTTTTTGCGGAGCGGAATAGGGACGAAGCGCCGCGGTGAGCCGTCCGCGCAGGTGGGCTTTGAATACAGCAATGGGCTTGACTATTATATCTAATTAGATATAATCGAATTAGATATATGGAGGAAATCATGAGCGAATTGGATTTGAAAATTTTTATCGGTATGCATCGAAGCATCAATCGCCTCGACCAGAATACGGCTCGATTGGCACAGACAAAACAGCTGACGATGAGTCAGTTTGCCGTGCTGGAGGCGTTATACAGTAAGGGGGCCATGTCCGTCGGGACGCTTCGGGATCGCATTCTATCTACGGCCGGGACAATACCGGTTATTGTGACCAATTTGGAGCGAAGAGGTTATGTTCAGAGATGTCCGCATGAAAAGGACCGGCGTATCTGCATCGTGCGCCTGACAGAAGCCGGGAGGCGGATTATTCAGGAGATTCTGCCGCAGAATCTGTCGATGATCGAGGAACGGTTCTCGGTCTTTACGAGGGCGGAGAAAGAGCAGCTTTTGGCGTACATGAAAAAATTAGGAGGGAGCATCGATGAAAAGAACCATTAAAACAAAAATTCAAGGCTTTCGAACCACCGACGGTGCGGGCGTCAGCCTGGTTCGCGTGTTGGGGCATCAGACGGTGCGGGAATTTGACCCGATTTTGATGCTGGATTCGTTTGACAGCACGAATCCCGACGACTACACCGCCGGATTTCCCATGCATCCCCATCGCGGCATCGAAACCGTCAGCTATCTGTACCGCGGCAGAATGATGCACAGCGATACGCTGGGAAATGAGGATACCATTTCGGACGGTGAGGTACAATGGATGAATGCGGGCTCCGGAATCCTGCACGAGGAGCGCGTTCCGGCGTCAGAGCGCCTGTTGGGCGTTCAGCTTTGGCTGAATCTGCCGGAAAAAGACAAAATGAGCCGGCCGACGTACCGCGCCCTGCGGAAGGACGAAATCGAAGAAATACCGTTTGAGGGCGGGTATCTCCGACTGCTTGCCGGGAATTACAAAGACCATGTCGGCTATCGCAGCGCGCATACGCCGCTGGATTACTACGACGTTCACCTCAGGGAAGGAAGCGAATGGGTGCTTTCGACGAGGGATACCGACTCGGTTATGGTATTCACGCTATCGGGCGATGCCGTGGTGGCCGGCGAGCCGGTTGAAGAAAAAACGGCGGTCAGGCTGACGGATGGCGATGAGCTGGTGCTTCGCGGAGAAAAGGGCGGTTCTCAGGTTCTGGTTATGGTTTCGCGCGCGTTGAAGGAGCCGGTGGCCTGGGCCGGTCCGATCGTGATGAATACGCAGCAGGAGCTCGACGAGGCATTTCGCGAGCTGCAAAACGGGAGCTTTATCAAAGAGCGTCTGGATTTTTGCCCGGAACAGAATTAAATAGCACAAAAGAAATTCGTCTCAGCGCGCTCGCCGGAAGGCTTTTGTAAGAAGTCGCCTGCAAGAGGGGGCTTGTGAACTCGCTCGCAAAAAGACCCTCGACCCTGCCTTTGCGGCGCTTCGCAGAAGATTTCGGAGAGACATTCGCAGCAACAAGAACTGCGGAAAACGACGGCGGCGGGACGCTTGTAAAATGACACCGTGTCACGTATAATGGGATTGTGACAGGGTGTCATTTTTCGTGTCGATATTCTTTTGCGAAGGGAGGCCGAACGTGGCGAAGGAAACATTTTACAATTTAAGTCCCGAAAAAAAGAACAGGATTATCGAGGTGCTCAGGGATTTGTTTAAGAAAAAGCCGTTTCAACAGGTGACCGTCAAGGAAATCGTCGAAGAACTGGGAATCGCCCGGGGAAGCTTTTATCAGTATTTTGACGACCTCGAGGATGCATACTTTGAGATACTCAATGAAGAGGTCGTCGATATTCACGAGCTGTTCATGGCCCTGCTGCAGGAGCGCTCGGGGGAGCTGAAAGCGTCCCTTGAGGAATACGGAGAGGCGATTTCGGCGCTGTTCTTTGCCGAGGAAAGGTACCCGATCTACAGGAACCGCTATCTGTACTGGGACGAGCGTCTGGCGTGCAGATGGGAGGAGGTCCACCAAACACATCTGGATATTTTTGCAGAGCCCGCCGGAGGAGGGCGGCTGGAAACTGAAAAAATGCATTACATGAAGGGCGTGATTCACATGCTGATCCAACGCAATTTTCGGGAGCAGTGGACGAAGGAAGTGTTCCTGAAAAAATACAGGCAGCATATCAACTGGATGATGGAGGGAATTGCCAATGAGCATATTTGAAAGCTTATTCGACGTATTATATTTGTCCGTGGTGGTCGGACTGGGCATGCGCCTGCTTTTAGAAAAGACGAGGGGCGCCAGGCTGTTCGGCCTCATGGCGATTTTGCTGGGGCTCGGCGATGCATTTCACTTAATGCCTCGAGTGCTGTCCCACCTGAGCCCATTGGGCTTCGCAGGACATGAGGCGGCACTGTCATGGGGCCAATTTGTCACCAGCATCACCATGACAGTATTTTATCTCCTGTACTACCATTTTTATCGCAATCAAAGCGGCGATCGCAGCAATACGAAGCGGTATGCGATTTATGCGCTGGCCGCAATTCGAATCCTTTTGGCGGCGCTTCCGCAAAACGGGTGGGGACAGCTTCCGGGCAATTATCTGTTCGGCATTTTCCGAAACATTCCCTTTGCGATCATGGGCGCCTTGCTGATTTACTGGTCCTTTAAGGTGCGCACCAAGCCCGGCCTTGAAGGCATGTGGTGGCTGATTTTGCTGAGCTTTCTGTTTTATATCCCGGTGGTGCTTTGGAGTGAGCGCTTCCCGCCGATCGGCGCGCTGATGATGCCGAAAACGGTGGCATATCTCGCGATTGTCGTACGGGGCTTCCGATACTTTGTCGGCACCTTCAAAGGCCGCAGCATCCTCGGCATCGCCTATGTCAACCTGACCATGGGGCTGGTTGCCGGTGTGTTTTACAGAGAATTCACGAAATTCTATCGCTTTACGGAGCCGACCCACCTCGGAAAGCTGCACGCACACACGCTCGCCCTCGGCTTTATAGGGATGCTTTTGTTCTATCTTCTCGCAAGAGACATTGAGGCCCATCAGCTGAGAAAAATAAAACGCCCGATCTATCTGTTTGAATCGGGGCTCGTATTTACCATCGCAAACATGGCCGTCATCGGCATCTATGAGGTGGTGGGGCAGGGACAAGAAACGATAAATCCGGCCGCAATCTCGGGCACCAGCGGACTCGGACACATCCTCTTGGCCGCCGGCCTGGTCTGGGCGATGGTCCTCCTTTACGGCGCTGAAAAGGGCAGCTCCGAAAAAGCGAAGACCTGTCAGAATTAGTATAAGGAAAGCCTTCAGGCGGCGTGTATTCAAAAACAAGAAGCTCGGGAAATTATTTCAATTTACTTCTTGTGGTGTATAATGGGGATAGCTCCCTGCGGCCTGCAGGGATGATCCTTGGGTGATTAGAGATTCGAACCTTTCCCCGCATTTGCGGGGCTTTTGCTTACCTGGACAGGATATTTAATTACCCAATTATAAAAACTTGACTTTGATGTTATTCGTTGATATACTTAGAAGCACGAAGAGCGAATTGGGTAATTAAATGGAGTCGGTTATGAAAAAGTATTTCGCATTTTGGGCGAAGAAGAAATCCAATACAGAAGAGTGGCTCCCCTTATTTTTCCATTTAGTTGATGCCGGTCTTATGATGGGCTATCTGTGGGACAATTGGGTATCCAAGCAGATGAAGAATTGGCTCATAGATAATCTATATTTTGCCGGTGCCGGGTTTAATGAAAAGGATGGGAATAAAAAGAACCGAGCTGAGTTTAGACGTTTTTCCGAAGAGAGCCTTGAACCGGAAGAGGAAGCACGTCAGCTCATGCAATTTCTTGGCGCCCTTCACGATGTGGGAAAGGCCTCGTATGCATTCTCATTTAAGACAAGGGGAAAAGCAAGCGGCGTAGATTGTGCTATTTTTGATAAATTTAAGCATGTCGGATTGATCGATGATGTTTCTGATATCAGGCCTATAAGAGGGGCTTTCAATATTTCTCACGCTAAGGCTTCCGAAATTTTTTTAAATCATTTCGGAATAGACGTACAAATTACTTCGATTATTGGCGGACATCATGGGCAATTGAAATATCGATCTCAGGCAATTAAAGACGTGATTCAGAATAATAGAAGTGATTCAACCGAAATAATTGCTTTGTTAGGAGATACAGATCAAAAGATGTGGCTCGAATCAGTTCGAAGTTTGTATGATGCTGTCTGCAATTTTTTTGACATCGACGCACAGCTTTTGCCATTGCCGAGCCAGCCGGCGCAGCTTTTTTTAAACGGAATGCTTATTATGGCCGACTGGATCGTTTCAAACGAGGAGTTCTACC
>JAEXCD010000088.1 GCA_023393715.1 Bacillota bacterium | reverse complement strand
ACAGAGGAGTGTGGAACGCAGCGATGGATTATGTAACATGGGTGAAGGCGGCGGAGCGGGGAGCTCTTGAAGGGGTTTACTTTTGCCGCATTTCCGAGCCGTATCTCTGGGACGGGATGAAAAAAATACTGGAGCAGAACGTCGTAGGTGACGCAATGCCGGACTTCAACTTTGAATGCCTGTCTTTTCCGGAGCTCGATCAGAGAAGGCTGGAGACGGCGCTTGAAACCATGCCGGTGATGGCGCCGAGACGCGTCGTGATTTTGGAGCGGATGCCGTTGGAGCGCAATCAACTCAAGACCTTTGAAGCGACGTTAGGGGTTCTGTCGGATTATTTGGATCACCCCAATCCGTCCGTGCTCCTGGTGCTCGGCTTCGAGGGAGAAAAGCCGTTTCTGGGGAAGCTGGTAAAGCAGCTCAATAAGTGTGCGCACATTGTCGATGTATCGAGGCTCAGCCCGGTACAGCTGCGCGGCTTTATTCAGAAAAAACTGACGAGGGCGAATGTCCGCGCGGATCAACGCGTGATCGACTGGGTCGGCGGTTACGGCGGATATCTGACCAAAAACTCGACCAAGACACTGTACGATGTCGCCAATGAGGTGGATAAGCTCATTGCTTCGGCACAGGAGGGCGTGCTGCGGCAGGAGATCGCGGAGGAGGTGCTGATCGAATCCGTTCAGGACGATGTTTTTCGGCTGACGGACGCGCTGGCGGAGCGGGATACACCGAAGGCACTGAAGGCATATGAAAACCTGCTGGACAATTCGGAGGATCCGTTTCGCCTGTTCTATCTCGTCGTGCGTCTCTTTCGGAATCTGATCAGCATTCGCGCGTTGTCGGATCGCCGCATCCCTGATGCGGACGGGCAAAAGCGGATCGGCATTTCACCGTTTGAGTACGGAAAGCTGAAGAGCCGCTGCGGTCGGTTTGAAATGAACGAGCTGGTCGAGCGCTTTGAGGCGCTATATCAATTAGAGCTGAAAATGAAGACCCGCCCGACGGATTTGCGCTCGGAATTAGCGTATTTTCTTGTGCGAAGCTGTGAGAGGAGCCGTTGAACGAGGGCGGTCGGAGGCGGTGCGGGGACTCGTTTTTGATCGAAGCCGACAGAGACATTTCATGAAATGAGAACGAAAAATTTCTGCTTGCTACCCGAAGGGTTATGTGGTATCATCTTTCGGTAGCACGCGAGGAGGTGAGAGCATGGCGAATATCAAATCAGCGAAAAAGAGAATTGAGGTTTCAAACCGCAACCGTCTGAGAAATAAGAGCAAGAAGTCCGAAATCAAGACGTATATTAAAAAGTTTGATGCGGCTCTTGAGTCGAATACACCGGAGCAAGCACAGGAGCTTTTGAAATTGATCGACAAGAAGCTGAAAAGAGCTTCCCTCTCGAGCGCGATTTCCAAGAATGCAGCGGCGAGAAAGGTGAGCCGTCTTCAGAAGCGACTCAACGTAGCTTCCAAGTAATTCGATACGGTGAAATAAAACTTCTTCGGAAGTTTTATTTTTTTGTCTTTTTTATGGAGAAAGCGTTTCTCAGCCGATCGAAAAATGTCGGGCGGCATTCCGGTGTGATATACTGAATAAAGTGTGAAAAATAGTTGCTGCGAGATTTCGCGGAAGGGATACAGTATGTCGAAGAAACAAAATCAACAGGAGCAGGAGGAGCTCCAGGCGGTCGTGCAGCGTTTTGAACGAATGGAGGCAAGGCGCCGGATGAAGCAGCTGCGCAGGGAGCTGTCGGACGACATAGAGCCGAACAGCGGGAAGGAAATGGAAACCGAGGTGATGTCCTCCGAAGAAGAGGAGCAGAATGTCGCGGCGGTTTTGGAGCGTCTCATCGATATTGAGCAGGAGGATATTCGCTCCGATTTGGCTCAGGAACGAACGGCGGAGACGGTAATGCCGGCGGTGCCGGATGAGGCGCAGACAGAGCGGCCGCAGGAGCAGCCGGTCGAGGCGCAGGAAGCGCCGTCGGAGCGTGCGAAGCAGGAGAAAAAAAAGAGCCGCTCGCGCGAGGCGTGGGGCATGGCCCGGTCTCTGCTCATTGCACTGGTCGTGGCGCTGGGCGTTCGCTTTTTTATCGGCAGCGCGACGACGGTTCAGGGCGAGTCGATGGTGCCGACTCTGCAGAGCGGTGACATGCTGATCGTCAGCAAACTGCCCGCGTATACGAACTCCTTTGCGCGAGGGGATATCGTGGTGCTGGATGCGCCGAACGAAGAGGGAAAGTTTTATATCAAACGGGTTGTCGGTTTGCCGGGAGAGACGGTTCGAATCGAGGATGGAACCGTCTACATCGATGGGAAGCAGCTCAAAGAGTTTTATTCGCTGAACGGGACGACGGTTTCGTACGCGACGTCGGAATGGCGGATTGGAGAAGATGAATACTTTGTGATGGGGGACAATCGCGGCAAGGGCAAGAGCAATGACAGCCGCTTGTTCGGCCCGATATCCGGCGAGCGAATCGAAGGCGTAGCGATCTTTCGCCTATGGCCGATTTCGAAGTGGGGTACGTTGTTTTAACGCGGACGGAATATGCCGGAGAGGAAAGGAGCGCTCATGAGCGAGAAGCGGAAAAGAAAATACCGTGCCCATACGGCTGCTCAGGAGGGTGAACCGCGCTCGGGACTGTGGAGCGGGATCAAGATGATCGGCGTGGCGCTGCTCATTGCGTTCTTTGTCACGCGCTTTGTGCTCAGCGCCACCGTAGTGGAAGGCATTTCCATGCATGAGACGCTGCAGGATCAGGATCGCCTGCTCGTTTTGAAGCTCGGCATATCCGCCTCGCGCGTGAAGCGCGGCGATATTGTGGTGTTTCGCGCGCCGGATGCGCCGGACCGCAATTATGTGAAGCGCGTTATCGGTCTGCCGAACGAATTTGTTCAGATCGAAGGTGGGCGGGTGTACATCAACGGAGAACGCCTTCCGGAGGACTATATCAATACGGAGTACACCCGTACGAGCGACGCCACGGAGTGGGTCGTCGGGGAAAATGAGTTGTTTGTTTTGGGCGATAATCGGCTCGAGGGCGAGAGCAAGGACAGTCGGATTTTTGGACCGATATCGGGCGATTCCCTCGTAGGCTGGGCCTTTTTCCGATTTTATCCATGGTCTGCCATGGGCGGACTGTAGGGGGATGCATGAGATACGAACAGGATCATATTCGGAATTTTTCCATTATTGCACACATCGATCACGGAAAATCGACGCTGGCGGATCGCCTGATCGAGCGGACGGGCGCGGTGACGCAGCGCGAAATGCGCAATCAGCTGCTGGATTCGATGGATCTGGAGCGCGAACGCGGCATTACGATCAAGCTCAAAGCGGTAAAATTGTTCTATGAGGCGAAGGACGGACAGTTGTATACGCTCAACCTCATCGACACACCGGGACACGTCGATTTTAACTATGAGGTCAGTCGGAGTCTCGCCGCGTGCGAGGGGGCGCTGCTGATTGTCGACGCGACTCAGGGGGTTGAGGCTCAGACGCTGGCGAATACCTATCTCGCAATGGACGAGGATCTGGAAATCCGGCCGATCATCAATAAAATCGACCTGCCCAGTGCGGAAATCGAAGAGGTGAAGGAAGAGATTGAGGAGATCTTAGGCTTTGACACCGACGGAATTCCGCTGATTTCCGCCAAGGAAGGCATCAACATCGAGGACGTCCTGGAGGATATCGTCCAACATGTTCCGGCGCCGGCCGGAGATCCCAAAGCGCCGCTGAAGGCCTTGATTTTCGATTCGTACTACGATTCGTACAAGGGCGTGGTAATGTATGTGCGCGTGAGCGACGGAACGCTTCGCCCGGGACAGTCCATCCGCATGATGGCGACGGGGAAGGAGTTTGAGGTGACCGAGGTCGGCTATACGACGCGCGGACCGGTTCCCATCGAGGAGCTGACGACGGGCGACGTAGGTTATGTCGTCTGCTCGATCAAGACGGTGGGGGACGCGCGCGTGGGCGACACGATCACCGACCCGAAAAATCCGGCGGAGGAGCCGTTGAAGGGATATAAGGAGGTCGTGCCGATGGTGTACGCCGGCATATATCCCGCCGAGGGCGAGAGCGTCAATAATGTGCGCGATGCGCTCGAGAAGCTGCAGGTAAACGACGCTTCGCTCGTATTTGAAAAGGAAAATTCCGTGGCACTCGGCTTCGGCTACCGGTGCGGTTTTTTGGGGATGCTGCACATGGAAATCATTGAGGAGCGGCTGGAACGGGAGTTTGACCTCGATATTATTGCGACGGCGCCCTCCGTTATCTATCACGTATATCTAAACGACGGGTCGATGCGCGCGATTCAGAATCCGACGGATTTTCCGGATCCGACGACCATTCGTTCGGTAGAGGAGCCGATTGTCCGCGCCTCGATTATGACGCCGAAGGACTACATCGGGACCATTATGGAGCTTTGTCAGGAACGGCGCGGCGTCTATCAGAATCTGGAATATCTCGACAAAAACCGCGTATCCGTGCACTACGAGCTGCCGCTCAACGAGGTGATCTATGACTTTTTCGATGCGCTGAAATCCAAGACGAAGGGCTATGCCAGCCTCGATTACGAGCTGGCGGGCTATCAGGAATCCAAGCTGGTCAAGCTCGACATTTTGGTCAACAGCGAAATCGTCGACGCGCTGTCGCTCATTGTACACAGCGATCGCGCATACGAGCGCGGACGTCAGATCTGCGAGCGGCTGAAGGATGAAATTCCGCGGCATCAGTTCCAGGTGCCGGTTCAGGCGGCGGTCGGCGGAAAGATTATCGCGCGGGAAACCGTCAAGGCCGTGCGAAAGGACGTTTTAGCAAAGTGCTATGGCGGCGACATTTCAAGAAAAAAGAAGCTTCTTGAGAAGCAAAAGGAAGGGAAAAAGCGGATGCGCCAGGTGGGCAATGTGTCCATTCCGCAGGCGGCGTTTTTATCCGTATTGAAATACGACGAGGAAGCATAACGGGAATACAATCGAGCCGATAGGGGATCGACAGGAGAATGGCCGAAACCGGAAGCGGAGGAAGAGAATGAAGATCTTGTTTGTTCGACATGCAGAGGCAGAGCCGTTGAAGGACGGTGTGGAAGACGCAAAGCGAACGCTGACGAGCCGGGGACACGACGAGCTGATGCGCCGGGTGGCGGATATCCGCGCGTATTTTTCGATGCAGGGTCGCGTGCGCCTTTGGGCGTCCGACTATGTCCGTTCCGTGGAGACGGCGCGCTACCTCGAGCAGGGACTGGATGGCGTCGAGATGGAGACGTACAAGTTTTTGCGCAAAAACAAGTACGATAAGCTGCTGGATCGGCTGCAAAAGGTGGAAGAGGATGCCGTTCTGGTCGTTGGGCACAGCCCGATGCTGGAGGAGTGGATTGAGGCGCTTTCCGGAGAAAGCGTCACTCTGGACACGATGGAGGCGATCTGTGTCAACTTTCAGGGCGATCACGCGGCGGTGCTGTGGGATTGGACCAAGGCCGGAGAGGTGCGCGTTCGTCCCTATGCAAAGGAGATGGGTATTACCGTGCAGAGCTGGTTAGAGGACTGCGCGTTTGCGCTGCATTCCGATATCATTCTGAGCCGATATCTGTTTCAGGAGGGGGCGTTGGAGCAGCTCAACGATCAGGAAACCGAGTGGATGCTGTCCTTCCTTTCGGTGATTGAGCCGCTGCTGCCGCAAAAGAATTTTCACAAGGCGACCGAGCGCTATATGCTGAGCGGGAGCCAGAGCTTTGAGCTGTACTGGATTTCCGAGCTTTGCCGG
>JAEXCD010000028.1 GCA_023393715.1 Bacillota bacterium | reverse complement strand
ACAACGATGAGAATACGGATGGACTGCCCAACCCGTTCCTGGCGTTCATTCCTATTATCGTGATTCTTTGTGTTTTCAACCTTCCGATCTTCAATGGAAAGGGACTTCCGGTTGAAACGGCCGTATTCACCGGCTTGGTGCTGTCCTGCATCATGTTCTTCACCCATATCAAAGAGGGTCTCGGCGGCTGGATTTCCGTCCTGAACAAGGGCGCGGCGGATTCGGGCGTCTCCATCATGAATACGGCGATCGTCGTCGGATTTGGCGGCGTCGTTCAGCATACGCAGGGCTTTGCGGATCTGGTATCTTCGCTGAAAACGTGGAATATGCCGCCGCTGATGTTCGTATTGATTACGGTTGCGATTTGTGCCGGTGCCTGTGGATCGGCCTCCGGCGGAATGGGCGTTGCGTTTGACGCGTTGAAGGATACCTACATGAGCATGGGCATCAACCCGATGCATGTACACCGCATCAGTGCCATCGCAGCGGGAACCCTGGATTCCTTGCCGCATCAGGGCGCTCAGATCAGCTTGCTCGGCATTTGTAAGCTGACGCACAAGGAAGCATATTATGACATTATGGTCACGCAGATCATTATTCCGTTCATTTCGTGCTTCCTCTTCATGATTTTGGTTTCCATGGGCATGTAGCACACAGCGGCTGCAGAAGCTCGTTCATTGAAAAGCAGGAAACAGTACCTATCATTTTAGAAAAGGAGTATGTAATGAATTATTCTTTCACAGAGCAGCAGGAACAGATTCGCCAGCTGGCACATGATTTTGCGGAAAAGGAATTGGCGCCGGGCGCGATGGATCGCGACGTGACGAGTGAATTTCCTCTGGAAGCATTCAAGAAGTACGGAGAGAGCGGCATCTATGGCGTTGCTTATCCGAAGGAGCTCGGCGGTCTGGGCGGCAGCTACCTCGCCTATATCCTGGCGGTTGAGGAAATCTCCAAGGTCGATGCTTCGTTTGGCATCGCTTTTTCGGTAAACACGTCCCTGTACGGCGGCAGTATTGCAAATTCCTCTGCGCCGGAGGAGATTAAGAGAAAGTTCCTCGAGCCAATTTGCAAGGGCGAAAAAATCGGCTCCTTCGGCCTGACGGAGCCGGGTGCAGGCTCCGATGCGGCAGGCCAGAAGACGATTGCGGTCGAGGACGGCGACTACTACATCCTGAATGGTTCGAAGTGCTTCAACACCAACGGACCGTTGGCAGATTACACGGTCATTTATTGCCTGACTGACCCGTCAATCGGCACGAAGAGCATGGCGGCGTTTGTCGTCGAAAAGGGCACTCCGGGCTTTACGGTCGGCAAGATTGAGAACAAAATGGGCATCCGTTCGGCACAGGTTTCCGACATGCTGCTCGAAAATGTCCGCGTTCCGAAGGAAAATATGATCGCGAAGCCGGGCGAAGGCTTCAAGCTGGCGATGAAGACCTTGGACGGCGGCCGCATCGGCGTTGCCGCACAGGGCCTTGGCATTGCAAAGGGCGCGTTTGAGATCGCCCGCAAGTACATGATGGAAAGAGAGCAGTTCGGCAAGCCGATCGCAAAGCAACAGTACCTCGCGTTCACGATGGCGCAGCTGCTGACCGAAATTCAGGCGGCGGAGCTTCTTCTCTACAAAGCGGCGCAGGACAAAGAGGACGGGAAGCCCTATACGACCTCTGCGGCGATGGCAAAGCTGTACTGCACGGACGTCGCCATGAAGGTGACGACGCAGGCGGTTCAGATGCTCGGCGGAAACGGCTATATGAGAGAGTACCAGGTAGAGCGCATGATGAGAGATGCAAAGATCACGCAGATCTACGAGGGTACCAACGAAATTCAGAAGCTCGTTATCAGCGGCGGCCTCTTCCGCTAACCTCTCTTTCTGAGCAATCGACGACACATAAAAAGAGGCGCGGATGCCCGTCATGGGCTCCGCACCTCTTTTTTATCATCTGCATGGAATACGCACGTGAATTTTACTATAGATGATCATTCTGCAGTACCTCAAAGGAGGCGTTTATTGGTCACGGCTTTTGAGATGCATTCCCCAAATGATACGCCCGCAGGACGTAATTCTTATAGGACTGCACAATAGGCGTCGTGAGCACGTTGGTATTCCACGCGAGATATACCGGAAAATACAGGTAAATATCATCGATGTTGACGTAGTGAATATGCTGCTGGCGATTAAAGTTGGTATCGCTGACAAAACCGACACCCAAACCCTTCTGGACCGCCGACAGTACGGTATCCTCGGAATCACACCGAACCGAAATTCGCTTCGGCATCTCCAGACCGTACGTCTGAAGCTCGTTCTTCAACGCGGTGTAGTTGCCGCAATCCTCGGTATACTGTACGAAAACCTCGTCGGCAATCGCGGAGTAGACCGTCGACGACTGACCGGCGAGCGGATGATCCTCGGGGACGGCCAGCATCGCGCGGTGAGCGAACAGCTTAATGCGCGAAATCTCGGGATGCTGTGTCAGCAAGGGACTGTCCGAAATAAAACCCAGATTACAGGAGCCGTCGGCGAGGCTTTGGATAATCGAATCCGAAGAGCTTTGACGGCAGGTAAACTCGGCGTCGGGATAATTTATGGAAAAGTGATGGAACGATATCGGAACGCACTGTGTTGCACACGAATAAATCGCACCGATGCGCAGACGGGCTTCCGATTCCTGAGAGAGCATTTTCAGCTGTACCAGGCCCTCGTCCAGAGAGCTGAGGCAGTCCTTTGCGTACTTATAGAAGAGCAGCCCAAACTTTGTTAACCGGTTTTCTTTTCCCGTTTTTTCAAAAAGAGGAACCTCTAATTCTTCTTCCAGCTTCTGCATGGCCTTGGTCAATGCAGGCTGTGTGATGAAAAGCTCATCGGCGGCCATCTGATAGTTTTTGCGTTCGGCCAGAATGAGGAAATAGCGTAAGTGTTGTAAATTCATGCGGGCAGTCCTCCTGAATCAGGGAAAGAAGGAAAAGGTTTCTCTTTTTGTAAATTCTATTATACAATAGCGTCGAATTTTTTTCAAAGTGCGGCGCAGGGGCGGATTGGATGACCGGAGCAGGCACGATCTTATGGAGAAAGGAGTTCATGATGGAAAAATTGGATTTGGCAAAATTGCTGGTGGGGAAAAAGATGGAGCCCCGATATCTCGAATATAACTGGCGGGATATCGTGCTTTATGCGCTTGCTGTAGGCGCAAAGCGCGACGATCTGATGTATACGTACGAGAAAAAACTGAAGGCATTGCCGACATACGGCACGATTCCCTACTGGGGAACGGTAAATGTGAAGCCCTATCAGTGGATGCCGCTTCCGGCCTCGATGCTGGCGGATGAGCTGATCCGGCCCACGATTTCCTTTTTGAACATGGATCACGAGATCATCATGCACCGTCCGATTGACCCGATCAAAGGAACGTTTCAGTATCAGGATGTCATTACGGACGTTTACGATCGGGGCGAGGGAAAGGGCGCCGTGGTCAAAAGCCGGGTCATCGTTCGGGATGAGGCAGGAAACGATGTCTGTACCAACTATTCGACCACGTTTTTCCACGAGGCAGGCGGCTTTGGCGGCGTACCGATGCCAAAGAGCGATGTCGTGATTCCGGAGCGCGCGCCGGATGCCGTTGTGGAGGATTATATCAGTCCCGTTCAGAATCTGCTGTATCGCCTGACGGGCGATACGAATCTCGTGCACGTCGATCCCGACTATGCCCGGAAGATGGGCTTTGAGAGCAGCTTTATGCAGGGCCTCTGCTCCTTCGGCTTTGCGTGCCGCATGGCCATCGAGGTACTGATTCCGGGGCAGCCGGAGCGGATGACGCGCATGGCGGCGCAGATGAGCTCGGTGCTCTATCCGGATACGCCGATCGCTTTAGAGCTGTGGCGGATTAGGGAAGGACAGGCCTATTTCCGGTTGGTCAATCGTACGACGGGCAAGGCGATCCTCAACCGCGGCGTTTTTGAATGGAAGTAGGCGGGGACTGCCAATAATAGGACGGCACGAGGAATAAGTGGAAATAAAGTCAAAGAGGAGTGCTTCACTGCACTCCCTTTTGATTTTTGAAAACGGCGGGGCGATTTGTGTGCGACGGCTTGATTTCATGGGCGGCTTCTTGTATTTTGAAATAAGGAGCGCTCTGGAAACGGAGAAGTCTGAGGAAATGGTGAGACAGAAGCAGGTATAACGGAGGCGCAGGATGAAGAGGTTGACGGATGAAGTATTGGCGGCGTGCCTGCAGAAAATGGATTCTGGTTTTCTGGTTACAGATGCGAACGGGGTGATCTTGTATTTTAACGAGGCATATATTCGGTTGACAAAGCTTCCGGGAGCAAGGATTGGAGATAATTTATGCCAGTACCAGGAGAGCGGGTTTATTCGGACGGAGCCCGCATGCTTGGCAGTACTTCACGAAAAGAGAAAGGTCATTCGCCAATTTACGCAGAGGGAGAACGGCATTTTTATTGTCAGCAGCTCAGAGCCTTTTTTTGATGAGGACCACAACATCAAGATGGTTATCACACGCGTTCACGATATGACGGAATTTTTTCAGATTCATAAGGATATTGAAAACGTTCGGCATATTATGGAAAAAATGACGAACAGCGAGGATCAATACGATGAATATGGAACAAGCATTGTTGCGCTCAGCGAGGAGATGCGCGCGGTTTTGGATGTCGCTCGAAAGGTTGCCAAATTTGATTTATCGGTTTTACTGACGGGAGAATCCGGAGTGGGAAAAGATGTCGTGGCGCGATACATTCATGATC
>JAEXCD010000098.1 GCA_023393715.1 Bacillota bacterium | reverse complement strand
TCGGATAAATCTGTGCGGCGCCCGACTGCACCGGCAGGGACTCCACGGCGCGCTTCACCGCCACGCGGTAGGCTGTGACATCGGCATTCATCTGCTGGAGCACACGGGAAACCAAGCCGTCCGCTTCGACAATCAACGCGTAGTGCAGATGCAGATCGGACAACTCCGGGTTGCCGTTTCGAATCGCCATATTTTGTGCGTTTCGAATCGCTTCCATGCTTTTTTGTGTAAATTTCTGATTTTCCATATGCTCACTTCCCTTCTGTTTTCTGAAGCTGTTCATATAATTCCCGCTGTGCTGCGGTCGGCTTCTTCGGATTTTGGATCATTATTTCGAGGTACAGATCGCCGGTCTCCGCGTTGCTTTTTCGGAAGCCCTTCCCCGGAATTCGGATCCGCTGACCGCTTTGAACCTCCGCCGGAATCGTTACGTTAATGCGCCCATGAAGCGTATTCACCCTTTTTTTCGTACCGAACAGCGCCTCCCAGGGATAGAGCGAAACGCGCTCCACCAGGTTGAGTCCTTCCATTTTTTCCGCCCCGACGAGCCGGATCTGTACGTAGATATCTCCGTCCATCCCAAACCGTTCGCCGCGAATCCGAATGCGTTTCCCATCCGTGATTCCCGCCGGCCACTTTACGACAACGTCGTGCGCTTCACTGCCCAGCTGATAGCGGACGGTGCGCTCGCCTCCGCGAAACGCCTCCTCGATACTCAATTCCATGCTCGCGTCGTACCGCGCGCGCGTCGGGCGTCCGCCCGCCCCGCCGGCGCCCGAAAAAAATCGGGAAAAGCCGCCGTCCGCGCTGCCTTCGGCGCGCCCGCCAAAAATCATGTTAAAAAAGTCGGAAAACGCGCTGTCTCCCGACGACATCCCTGCGCCGCCGAATCCGTACATCGACGGGTCAAAGCTCTGCCCGTCCCGGAAATTTCCGGCCGCACCGAAGGTGTCGTATTTTTTCCGCTTCTCCTCGTCCCCCAGAACCTCATACGCCTCGTTGATTTCCTTAAACCTCTCCTGAGCCGAGGCATCGTCAGGATGAAGATCCGGGTGGTGCTTTTTTGCCAGTTTCCGATATGCTTTTTTTATCTCTTCCGCCGTGGCCTCCTTCGAGACGCCCAGCGCTTCATAGTAATCCTGATATTTCATTTCCGCCTCCGATTTGACTATCTCTGACTAATAGAAGTATACGCCCTTTCGTATCGCTTTGCAACTTTTTTTGTCTTTATCTGACTTTTAATTCGACAAGGTATTTACCCCGTTTTCGCCGGATTATTTCCAATCTGAGCCTTTTCCTGTCTGCGCCGGAATATATTCCATAAAAAAACATCGGGGATTCCCCCGATGTCCTTGCGTTACAGTCCCGGAAAAAACCGCCCGATGAGACCCATGACGATCTTCGACACCAGCACCGCAGTGAGAATGGAAATAATGATAAAGACGATAATGCTGAATATTCCGCCGGAAAAGCGACCCGCCCGCTTGCTCAGCTGCAAGCGATCCTTTGCCGATAGCTTTTTCGGATTTTCCACTGCCTCCTGCGCCATTTTCGCTTCCCGAAGCGTATAATCCGTCGGCTGCAGGCCCAACACCTCGCGCGCCCGCTCCATATAGTTGGTAAAAATGCCGTCTACACCCAATTCCTTCATATATTCAATGTCGTCATCGGAATTGACCGTATATACGTGAAGCCGATATCCCGCTTCGTGACAGCATTGTACCAGCTGGGGCGTGACGAGCCGAAGAGAGGGGTGCAGGTAATCCGCATGGATTTCCTGAAGCCGTTCCATGGTGTCGTCCTTTATTTCATCAACGAGCCATCCGCACCGGATTTTCGGCCAGCGATTTTTGATGAGCTCGATGCTCTCCGAGCGGAACGAGGAGAGAAAGACCTTGTCCTCCACGCCGTATTCCTGCACCATGCGGACTACCGCCTCCTCCATACCCGGGTAATGAAACCGGTCGTTTTTCAGTTCGATGTTGGTGACGATCGGCAGCTCCTTCGCCCACTCCAGATACTCGGCGAGTGTCAGCATCTTCTGAGGCTCGCCCTCGTAGGCTCCCTTCACGGTATAATTTTGCAGATCGCGAAGCGTGTGGTGGCGGACAAAGCCCACAGCGTCGATCGTGCGCGACAGCGAATCGTCGTGAATAATCACCAATTTGTGGTCGCGCGAGAAATGGACGTCTAATTCGATTCCATCACAGCCCGCCTCCACGGCTTTCTGAAAGGCCAACAGCGTATTTTCCGGATACTTCGCCGAATAACCGCGATGCGCATACAATTTCATGTCAACTTTCCTCCTCCAACTGCAGCTGAATCGAAAACCATTCCTCCGTCATTTGCTCCGCCTGTTTCTGTACGGCCTCCATCTGCTCGTGATGTGCCCGCGCCCGTTCGTGATCCTCGTAAAGCGCCGGATCATAGGATTGCTGCTCCAGACGCCGGTGCTCCTCCTCCAGTCGGGCGATCTCCTGCGACAAGGCCTGTGCCTGCGCGCGCAGCGCCCGAAGCTCGCGCTGTGCCATACGCCGCTGCTTTTCCTGCTTCTTTTGCTGTGTTTTCGTTTCGCCCGCGTCGAACAATTCTTCAGCGCCCTGCGCGCGCCGAAGCTGCTCCAGATAATCCTCATAGCTCCCCAGATATTCCGTGAGCCCTTGTCGGTTCAGCGACAGGATGCGGTCGCATACATGACTGATGAAGTAGCGATCGTGGCTGATGAAGAGGCAGGTTCCCTCATATGATTTCAGCGCCTCTTCCAAAATCTCGCGCGATTCGATATCCAGGTGATTTGTCGGTTCATCCAGCATCAGAAAATTTGCCGAACTCAGCATCAGCTTCAACAGCGCCAGACGCGCTTTTTCTCCGCCCGACAATTCACCGACCAGCCGGAAGAGATCCTCTCCGACAAACTGAAATTTCGCCAGAGCCGCGCGTACCTCATAATGGGTCATCGCCGGATAGGCATCCCAGATTTCATCGAGTACCGTTCCCTCATCGCACAGCGTCGCCTGCTCCTGATCAAACCACGCGATTTTTACCGCGCTGCCGATGCGGATTCGCCCCGTATCCGGCACGAGCTTTTGCAGGATCAGCCGAAACAGCGTCGTCTTTCCCGCGCCGTTGTCGCCGATAAGCGCCACCTTTTCCCCCTTGCGCAAGTGCAGATGTGCGTTTTCAAACAGGCTGCGCCCCTCAAAGGATATGCCTACGTCGGACAGCTCCAGCACATCCTCGCCGCTCTCGTATTTCGGCTTAAGCCGCAGAGCCATATGCTCCTGCTCCGCCTCCGGAGCCTCAAGCAGCTCCATCTTATCGAGCAGCTTCTGTCGGGAACGAGACTGCGAAATACCCCTTTTGCGCTTCGAACCGCCCAAATGAGACAGGCGTTCAATAATTTCCTTCTGCCGCTCGATTTCCTTTTGCTGATTCTCGTATGCGCGGCGCCGAATTTCCAGATCCTTTTTCCGACGCTCGCTGTATTCGCGGTAGCCGCAGTCATACGTGTGCAGCCGCCCGTGCTCCACCAGAAAAATGCGGTTGACGATGCGATCCAAAAAATACCGGTCGTGTGAGATCAAAAGAATCGCCCCGCGGAAATCGCGCAGGAAGCTTTCCAGAAAATCGACCGCGCTCGCATCCAGATGGTTCGTCGGTTCGTCCAGCATCAGCACCTCCGGACGCCCGAGCAGCATGAGCGATAACTCCAGCCGCGACTTTTCGCCGCCGGAAAGACTGTTGACGGGCTGATCGAAGCGCTCCGGCGAAAAGCCGAGCCCTTTCAGAACGCCCCGAATTTCCGACTGATAGGACAGACCACCCAGCTCCTCAAAGCGCTCGGTCAAAATCCGGTAGCGCTCCATCACCGCCTCGAGCTGATCCGGAAACTGCGACACCTCGTCCATGCGTCCCTCTAATTCGCGAAGTTCGTTCTCGACCGCAAAGGCCTTCGCATAGGCCTGCCTGCACTCCTCATATACGCTTCGTTCGGACTGAATGTGTACGTTCTGACGAAGGTAGCCGATGCACAGATCGCTTCGATGATATACGGCGCCGTGATCCGGCTCCAGCTCACCGATCAGCATCCTCATCAGCGTGGTTTTTCCGCTTCCGTTGACTCCGATGATGCCAATTTTATCCTTTTCTTCGACGAAAAAATGAACGTCCTCCAAAACGGACTCCGTACCATAGCTTTTCGCAAGCCCCGTCACGGTCATCTGAGCCATGCGTTCCTCCTGACAAATAAAAAATGGGCGGATCTTTCCACCCATTTTAACACGTTTCTACAAATTTCCTCAAATTCCTTTATAGTCCTTCAAATGGCTGATGTAGTAATTCAAGGTGTGAAGACTTTCATCCAGGTGCACATTTTCCAGGACGATATCGTCCGGCAAGCGCAAATCCACCGGCGCAAAATTCCAGATGCCGCGCACACCGCTTCGCGCAGCCGCATCCGCCAGGCTCTGCGCGACCGACTTCGGCGTCGTCAGCGCCGCGATCTCAATGGCGTTCTCGCGGACAAAGTCTTCCAGATCGTCTACGGAATAAACCGGAATATTATTGATTTTCGTGCCGATCTTCTTTGCATCGCGGTCAAAAAGCGCGGCGACGGAAAAACCGGCATCCTGGAAGCCCTGATAATTGCAGATTGCCTGTCCCATATGTCCCGCACCGATGATAATCATCCGGTACCGCTGATCCAGCCCGATGATCTGCGCCAGCTGTGTGCGCAGCTTCTCGACGTTATATCCGTAGCCCTGCTGTCCAAACCCGCCGAAGTGATTGAGATCCTGACGAATCTGAGAAGCCGTGAAGCCTGTGATCTCGCTTAGATTCTGCGACGAAATTCGAACAATCCCCCGGTCCTGAATGGTGCCCAGATGCCGGTAATACTTGGGTAGTCGTCGAATGACCGCACTTGAAATTGCCTTTTCCTCTCTCATCGTCGTCCTCCAGTCCCTTTAGCGGAGCATGCCTTTTCTTTGTGTTAATAAAATATCCATTTGCTCCATTTTACCGTTTTATTTCGGGGATTGCAAGCGAAATCGTCCGGATAAGCGTGACGCAAATACCGGAAATCCAGGTTGCCTTTTGCAGCAGCGAGAACCACGATGTCTCGGTCAGAAGGGCGACGTTGCTGAAATCAAAGAAAATGCCATATCCCAGTGCAGCGAGCGGCGCGGCGGCGATAATCAGGAACACGGTTTCGGCAATGCCGATCCAGATTCGCCGGCCCGAGGAATCCGTCGAAAGAAGAATCCCGGCCACATCCAAAAACAGAACCAGCCAGCTCGCCAAAATCAGCAGATACGGGATGCGATAGATCGTCAGATACATTTCAAAATCCTGGAAGAAGCCGTTCAGAAGCAGCACATAATGCGCCACGCGCGCACCTGTGGCAGCCCAAAGCAATACCACCGTGAGGATGGCAAAGAGCCCGCGCCTGCTCCGCTCGGGCGCGCTGCCGAAATCCGGGGGCAGCGAGAGCTCCTCGCGTTTTTCCGCGTCCTGCTGCGCCAGGCGCTTCGCCATTGCCTCCTGCTCAAATTCACCCATTTCTTCAAAGGGCGCAGTATAATCCGGTTGATTTTTTTTCATTTCATTCTCCTTTCCGGCTCGTTACAGAAGCGGTGAGAACAGGCGCGCCACCGGCTCCTTGATCCGCTGCATCAACGGGCGCTGTTCATAGGACTCCATCGTAATCAGCGTACTCTCTTCGATATCTCGTTGGAACTGCTCGCGCAGCTGTGCATTGATCCGGCGGTTATAAATGACCTCCGATGCTTCAAAATTCAGGGAGAACGAACGCTCATCCATATTGGCCGAGCCGACAATGGACACCAGCTCGTCGACAATCAGCACCTTTGCATGCAAAAAGCCCGCATTGTAACAATACACGCGAGCGCCCGCGCGAAGCAGCTCGCCCGCATAGGACATCGTCGCCCAGTAAATGACCGGATGATCGGGTCGATCGGGCAGCATGATGTTTACCTCGCACCCCGCGATCAGCTTTGCCGTCAGCACATCCATCACCGCTGCATCCGGCACGAGATAGGGCGTCTGAATATAAATCGTCCGCTCGGCTGAGGAGATCAGATTGATCATCGCATACTTGATGTTGTGAAATTGTGTATCCGGGCCGCTCGTCACCAGCTGAAGCCCCACGTCTCCGCAGGGCATCGGAAAGCTGATTACGTCGGGCTGCTCCGAAGGATCGTCTCCTGACGCATACAGCCAGTCCTTCAGAAAGCGGATCTGGAGATCCGCGCTGGCCGTCCCCTGAATGCGCAGATGCGTATCGCGCCACCGGCCGAAATAGCGGTCTTTCCCGGCGTATTCGTCGCCGACGTTAAAGCCGCCGATGTAGCTGATCTGCTGATCGATGACGGCAAGCTTGCGGTGGTTTCGATAATTCATTCGGAAGTTGATCGGCTTCAGCAGCGAAGGAAAGAAAACAGCCACGCGCACGCCCGCATTTTGAAGAAACTGAAACTCCCGCTGACTCAGATACCGGCCGCCCACCGCATCGACCAGCATGCGAACCGCAACGCCGCGCGCCGCCGCTTTTTCCAGTCGATTCATCAATGCCCAGCCGATTTCATCCGGCTTCATAATGTAGTATTGCAGATCAATGCTTTGCTTCGCCCCATCGATGTCCCGAAACAATGCTTCAAATTTGCTCTTTCCGTCAAAAAAGAGCTCACACTGATTGCCCTGCGAGTAGTAGCTGTTGTCGGAATGGAGGTTCAGGCTGATCAGGCCGCTGTATTTGCCGATCGACGGATCGTTGTAGGGCAGCAGACCCTGTTGAATTTCCTGACTTTGTGCATCGGCAAAGCGGCGAACCATTTCATCCTGCTCGGCCTTGAGGCGAAACATCTTCGCTCTGCGGTAATCCTGTCCCCAGAACAGATAGAGAACGAAGCCGATAACCGGAAGGAAAGCAAAAATCATCACCCACATCATCGTCGAACGGGCAGACTTATGCCGCCTCAAATAAATGACTAACGTCGCCAACAGGATGTTGATCCACCAAATGGATGATTGAAAATCAGGTAAAACCCACATAGAAGCCTCTTTTTCTTCTCCTCGGTTCTCCGGTGCTTCCTTGCTCGTGCCAATGCGCTCATTGCGCTATTTTTCGTATTTTTTTGCCTTGTAGCGCAGCTGCGTGTCCAAAATCCGCTTGCGCAGCCGCAGCGCCTCCGGTGTCACCTCGATGCGCTCGTCGGCTTCGACAAATTCCATCATCTGCTCCAGACTGAGGAGTACGGGCGGCGTCAAGCGCAGCGCGTCGTCCGAGGCAGCAGAACGAATGTTGGTTTGCTGCTTTTTCTTGCAGACATTGACCTCGATATCCAGACCCTTCGGATTTTCCCCGACGATCTGTCCCTCGTACACCTCCTCGCCCGCGCCCAGAAAGAGATTCCCGCGCTCCTGCGCCGCGTTCAGACCGTAGGCGCTGGCCACGCCCGTTTCAAACGAGATCAGGGAGCCCATCATGCGGCGCGGGATATCGCCTTTATAGAGCTCATAATCCTTAAATTCGCTGTTGAGGATCCCCGTGCCGCGCGTATCCGTCAAAAGCTGCTGGCGATAGCCGATCAGCCCGCGCGCCGGAATATGAAAGACCAGCCGCGTATAGCCCGACGGAGAGGTCGTCATCTCCACCAGCTCGCCCTTTCGCTGCCCCAGAGCCTGAATGACCGCCCCGGCGTGCTCCTGATCGACATCGACCATCGCGCGCTCGATCGGCTCTGTGCGGCGGCCGTTCTCATCCTTTCGGAAGAGCACCTCCGGCTTTGAGACCTGAAATTCATAGCCCTCGCGGCGCATGTTTTCGATCAGCACCGACAAATGCAGCTCGCCGCGGCCGCTGACCTTAAATTCATCCGTTTTGTCCGTCTCCTCCACGCGAAGGCTGACGTCGGTTTCCAGCTCCTTAAACAGGCGGCTGCGCAGATGCCTTGATGTAACATATTTTCCGCTGCGTCCGGCAAAGGGAGAATCGTTCACGGAAAAGCGCATCGCCAGCGTCGGCTCGGAGATCCTGACAAAGGGCAGCGGCTCGAGGTCATCGGGGGAGCAAAGCGTATCGCCCACCTCAATGCCCTCCACACCGGAGACGGCGACGATGGAACCCATCCTCGATCGCTCTACCGGGACGCGCTGCAGGCCTTCAAATTCAAAAATTTTTGTGATGCGAATGCGCTGATCGACCTCCGGATTGTTGTAATTTCGAATGACGGCCTCGTCGTGCAGCGCAATCTCCCCCGCTTCGATCTTCCCGATGCCGATCCGCCCGACGTATTCGTTGTAATCCGTCGTCGAAATCAGCAGCTTAAAAGGAGCGCGGGGATCGCCGACCGGCGCCGGAACATACTCAATAATCGTGTCGAGCAGGGCGCCCATGTCCTCGTTGGGCTCGAGCACCTCGCGGCTCGCCCAGCCCTGCTTTGCCGACGCGTACACCACGGGGCTGTCGAGATATTCGATCGGCGCATCCAGATTGACAAACAGGTCGAGCACCTCGTCCTGCACCTCAACGACGCGCGCATCCGCACGGTCGACCTTATTGATACAGACAACCGCCGGCAGGCTCAGCTCAATCGCCTTGCGCAGCACGAATTTTGTCTGCGGCATCGGCCCCTCAAACGCATCGACGACGAGCACCACCCCGTCGCACATTTTGAGCACGCGTTCGACCTCACCGCCGAAATCGGCATGTCCCGGCGTATCGATAATATTGATCTTCACGCCATGGTAATAAATCGACGTGTTTTTAGATAAAATAGTAATGCCCCGTTCCCGTTCCAAATCGTTGGAATCCATCACGCGATCCTGAAGCTCCTGATTGGCGCGGAACGTTCCGCTTGAACGGAGCAGCCCGTCCACGAGCGTCGTCTTGCCGTGATCGACGTGCGCAATAATTGCTATATTTCGAATATCTTCTCTGATTTCCTGCATAACCGCGCGGCGAATGCCGCTTCCTCCTACCTTTTCCTTTTCGATTTCATTTATTTTACCACATCCAAAGAAAATCCTGCGAGCCCGCTCAAAAAACGCGCCTCGCTCGGTATCGCACCGGCCGGTCCGCTCGTGACGCTCCTGAACATAACGCTCCTGAAAAAGAAAAAGATCAGGCCGCCCTGATCTCCCTTAATACTCTTTCTGCCCCGCCGGTCAAGCAACGGAGCCGGTCATACGGCGGAGGAGGATTGCTCCATCTCCCGATACAGCACGCAGCGCACCATCGACTCCTTCACCTCCATGATGTCGCACAGGGAGGATACGATGCGCAGCCCGCGCCCCGAACAGGACGTCCACTGCGGACTTGGCGAATGAACGTCGTAACAAAACCCCGATCCCTCGTCGCGAACGACGATGTCGATCCGCTGATCGGTAACCATTAAATTCAGCGTGACGACCTTTCGCCGGTCGTTCAAATTTCCGTGCTCACAGCCGTTGATCATCAGCTCGCTCAGCACCAGTCTGAGGTCGAACAGCTTGCTCGGCTCAAGCGCCGGCTTCAATTCTTCGACGATCTTCGACACCAGGGAACAGACCGAGGCGATTTCACTCGTGACCGTTCCGGAATATAAGTAGGCCATCTGAAATCCCCCCTTTCCATGGTTTGTCCACACATTGCCCACACATTGTCGTCCCCTATATACCCCTCTCCTCCGCCGATATAACATTTTAACGGAAAAGTTGTCGCCGCGGCGATTTCCCCGAAAAACAGAATGGCACGTGTAATTTGAAGAAACTGGGTATATAAGATATCACAACAGATTGAAACAACAGGAGGAAATGAATATGAAATTTGAATGCACTGCTTGTGGCTACATCTATGATCCTGCGGTTGGCGACCCGGACGGCGGAATTGCGCCGGGAACGGCTTTCGCAGATATCCCGGAGGATTGGGTGTGCCCGCTGTGCGGCGCGGACAAGAGCCAGTTTGAGCCGGTCGCGTAACAACAGCGGTTGACGCGCGTTTCTTCGCCACAAGGTTGTATTTAAGAAACGCAACTCGTCAATATAATCAATAAAGGAGAGCCTTCCGGCTCTCCTTTTTCATTTAACCTTTTTCCGAACCCTTTCGCATTCATTATCGAATATAGCGGATTCGGCCTTCCCTGCGC
>JAEXCD010000092.1 GCA_023393715.1 Bacillota bacterium | reverse complement strand
ATACAGGGACGCCCCGTATCGGAAGGCATCACGCCCGCCGCCAGCCGCGCCAGAGTTGTTTTGCCCGATCCGTTTGCCCCGATCAACGCACAGATCGTCCCCTCCCGCAGCGGCAATTCCGGGACGTCCAGGATGATTCGCCCGTCCGCCTCCTTCTTCAAGCCACGCAGTCGAATCATGCTTGCGCCCTCCTCTGAAACAAAATGGCCAGAACATTCACCAAAAGCGCGATGCCCAGCAGAATCAGCCCCAACGCTAATGCAGTGCCGAAATCGCCCATATTGGTGTAATTCATAATTGCCGTCGTCATGACGTTGGTCTTAAAGACAATCGCTCCGCCGACCATGGAGACCGCGCCGACCTCAGCGATCGCACGGCTGAATGCCACGAGATACACGGAGATGATCTGGTAGCTCGATTCTCTGAGCAGCAAACGCCACAGTTTGATTCGGGGCAGACCCATTCCCATTGCATTTTCCCGAATCGGCGGATAGATGGAAGCGATGAACGGCTCCATCGTTCCGGCCACAACGGGCGTAATCAGCAGGATCTGCGCGATGACCATCCCCTGCACCGTATAGAGCAGATGCAGATGGCGCAGCGTTCCGACCCCGCAAAACAGCAAAAAACAACACAAACCGCAGACGACCGGCGGCAGACCCATCAGGGTGCGGTTCAAAACAAGCCAGATTTTCCGGCCCGGAAAACGCGCGCTTCCCAGCAGAACGCCCACCGGCACTCCGATGAGGAGTGCCGATAAGGAGCTGAGCAGACTCATAACCAGCGTCACACCGATGATGTGGGTCAGCGCTTCCGAACCTGAAAAAATAAGCTCAATCGCTCTTCCAACGGCAGTTGTCACAAGCCCCCTCGATTCTTCGTTCTGCGGTTCTGCACGATGCGTTCCTGCTCCGGACCGTTACGTGCCATTATTTCTGCGCTTCGTTGTTCGTAACGAACGTCAGGAACGTCGCCTTGTCGGAAAGAATGTACGCACCTCGCTCTCTCGCCTGCAGCAGCGCGGCGCCCATGCCGGCGTTGGAGGAAATGTACCACTTGGAATAAGCGGCAAACGACTCCGGCTCCGCCGTAATGCCCCATTTTTCAGGCCAAAGCGAGAGCTCCTTGCTGTGCGTTCCCGAACCGTCGCCGCGCGAAACGAAGAGGTATTCTCCCTCCGCAATTTTGCCGAAGGCCTCGGATACGCTTTCGCTCTTCGCCACCCCGGCGGGATCCGCACTCGGCCCGCAGAGAACGAAGAAGTTGTACAGGAAGGACAGCCGTTCCCGATCCTGACTGTCGATCACGCGCGCATAGCCCTCTTCAATGAATTTTTCTTCCTGTGATTTCGAATGAACGAGCAGCAGATCCGCATTGCCCGATTTCGCATTGGCGATGGCCTTGCCCGTCCCGGCCGAAAAAATCTCGACGTGATATCCGTATTTTTTCTCAAACTCGGGCAGGATGCTTGCCAACAAGCCGGAATCGTTCACCGAGGTCGTCGTCGACATGCGAATCGTCTTCGTCTCTTCGGTCGCCTGCGGGATTTCTGCGGAAGAGCTCGCACCGTCCTCCAGCTCGTAGAACAGGTACTCGTTATAAATGTCGAAGCCGTACTTACCGGCTAACTGCTTTCCCTCACTCAGCATCCAGTTGATCAGCGCGTCCGCACCCTCTGTATTCAGCGCGGCGACGTCCTCGATGGGATTTCCATCGATATCCTTCCACTCGGCCTGCGGATTGACGGCGATCATGCTGTACGTATTTTTCATGCTGTCGTCGCGTTCCAGCAAAATCGTAAGATCGGCCGCCTCCTGCCCGACGGCGCTCTGCGCGTCGCTCGATTCACTGCTCTGTACTTCGCTCGATTCACTGCTTTGTTCCTGAACCGGGGACGATTCGCTTGCCGCCGGCTCCTGTTTTCCGCAGGCGCTCAGGCTCAGCGCCAGCGCCAAAGCAATCAGTAACCCAATGTGTTTTTTCATGTTCTCCTCCATAAAATCTTTTCAAATACGGAAGGCATCTCCCTTTCGGAAAATACCCGGCGGTCTCATGCCGTAGCCTGGCCGTAGGCATTTCGACTCGATTTTTGTGAAGTTGTTCCCGGTTCATCCGCCGATTTCCGACATCAGGCGCGTTTCCCCGTCGGGCAGGAGCCCCTCTGAAAAACAGTGTCGCTGCGGCTTTCGGTAGATCCCCTCTTCGATCTGCGTCAGCATCGACGCTTCATCGGCGCCCTGCCGAAGCAGGCGCCGGAGGTCGATTCCTCCCTCAAACTGCAGGCACGGCTTCAATATGCCCTGTGCGGTCAGGCGAATGCGGTTGCACGAAGCGCAAAACGGATGGCTTACCGCCGAAATAATCCCGATCCGTCCCCGAAAGCCCGGAAATTGATAGTAGCTCGCAGGCCCATTGCCGCAGGGCTCCGGACTCGGCGTCGCCTTGCCGTACCGTCGCTGAAGCCGTGCTAAAACCGTCGCGCCGTCGATCCCCTCCGCCGCATCGGCGATGCCGAGCGGCATCATTTCAATAAAGCGCACCGACAGCGCATCCTCTCTGGCCAGCTCGGCAAACGCCTCGAGCTCCGCACTGTTCTCGGCGATCTGCGGAACGACGTTGATCTTGGTTTGAATGCCGCGCCTCAGCGACCGATACACATTGTCGCGCACCGTTTGAAATCCGTCGTACCCGGTGATGCGCTCATACCGACGTGGATCCAAAGTGTTTAGGCTGATATTGATCGCATCGATCCCCCCCTTTTGCAATTCATCCAAAAACAGGCCCAAATATATTCCATTGGTCGTCAGCGTTACCTGCTCGATCAAAGGGAGCCTTTTTATCGCCCCGACCAACGCACACAGATTCGGACGCAGCAAGGGCTCCCCGCCCGTCAGCTTGATCCGGCGAATGCCCCGCTCCGAAAACAGCCGCGTCAGAAAAAGGATTTCCCGATCGGTCAAAAGCGCCTCTTCGGCGGAGTTTTCCTCTGCCTGCCCTCGCGGCCTGCAGTATCGACAGTGCAGATTGCACCGATCGGTAACGGAAAGCCGCAGATAGCGAATCGTGCGCCCGTATTGATCCTTCATGCTCTACTCGATTCGTATGATTTCATCTCCCGCCTCCGCCGCACCGGATTTTGTCACGCGAACGAACACGCCTTCTTTCGGCATGACGCAATCGCCCGTCCTTTCGCGAATCGTGCAGGATTTGTGGCATTGTTTCCCGATCTGGCTCACCACGCCCTCGGCCGCTCCGATGCGCAGGCGATCCCCAACGGCCAGCTTTGTCAGACAGATCCCCTCCGTCAGTATGTTTTCCGCAAAGATCCCCGCGGAAAGAGCGACGGAGGTACGCTCCTGAAGGGCGCGCACGGATTCCGCCGCCAAAAGGCTGACCTGGCGGATGCCGCCCTCCGCATGAGCATCTCCGCGAATCCCGAGTCCCGCGCACAGCTCGGCGCGATCGACGGGATGCTTGGGAATCCCTTTCTGCTCACTGATGCAAACCGCTCTGATGATGCCCATGTTTCTCCTCTTCAATGATTCGATACTCGTGATGAAGCGTATCCACGAGAATCAAACGCCCCTGCTCCGCCAAAGGACAGCCTAAAAGAAGCTTCACCGCCTCCGCCGCCTGCACACCCGCGATCACGGCCGGGACAAAGCTTGGCGAGCCGGTCTCCCCGGCCTCCGGTTCGCTCGTCGAATACAGCCAGTCCATCAGGCCGAAATCCGTCCGAAACGCACCGACCTGCCCCGACCAGCCGGAGACCGCACCGTGGACGAGCGGAACGCCGCGCGCCTGAGCGGCCTGACACAGCATCCGACGCGCCTGGGCATGATCCGTACAGTCCATGACGCAGTCCACCCCTTCGAGAAGCCCTCTTAGCTCCTCCGGCGTCAGAAACGCCTCCACGGCCGTCACGCGCACGGTCGAATTGACCTGCTGCATTCGTTTTTTTGCTTCAGCGGCCTTGTTTTGCCCCATGTTTTCCTCGGTCGCCAGAAGCTGGCGGTTGAGATTGGACGGCGTAAATACATCGCCGTCGCAGACAATAATCTGTCCAACCCCCATTCGGCCCAAATGCTCGATGACATATCCGCCGAGCCCGCCGCATCCGAAAACCGCAACCGTCTTTTTGGAAAGCGCGCGCTGCTGTTCCGCCGTCCACGTCGCATTCTTTTCGTAACGAAGCTCTCTGTTCATTTTTCATCCCGGACGTAATGTCCCGATTTTCCGCCTTTTTTTTCGGCCAAAGCGATCCGTTCGATGCACATCCCGCGATCCATGGCCTTACACATGTCGTATACCGTGAGCAGAGCCGTGCTGACCCCCGTCAGCGCCTCCATCTCCACGCCCGTCTTACCGGTACAGGAGACGCGGCAGCGACAGTCGATATAATATTGTCCGTCCGCCGCGCGAAGCTGCCATTGAAGATCACAGCCGCTCAGCGGAAGGATGTGGCACAGCGGAATCAGCTCCGAGGTCTTCTTCGCCCCCTGTACGCCGGCAACGGTCGCGACCGCGAGCACATCCCCCTTCTTCGCCGTTTGCTCCGCTACGGCGCGGTACACCGCTTCACTGACGCGAATCGTGCCCCGCGCGACGGCCTCGCGCACGGTGTCCTCCTTAAAGGAAACGTCGACCATCTGCGCCTTGCCGTTAGAATCGAAATGGGTCAGGCTCAATTTTGCGCCTCTCTTTCCGCACAATCCCGGGCTCGCTCCAGCAAAATGTCCAGTCCATGCTCCAGAGAGGGCAGAAGCCACTCCAGGCTCTCGCGCACCGCTTTGGGACTCCCGGGCAGGTTGACGATCAGCGTGCGATTTCGAATGCCTGCCGCTCCGCGGCTCAGCATCCCGCGCGGCGTAATCTCCATCGACCTCATGCGCAGATACTCCGCAATGCCCGGACACCGTTTCGTTATGACGGCCTCCGTCGCCTCCGGAGCGTGATCCCGCGGCGCAAAGCCCGTGCCGCCGGTCGTCAGAATCAGATTCCATCCGCATCGATCGGCCATGCGAATCAGCTCCGCCTCCAGCTGGTTTGGATCATCCGACAGGAGAAGCTCTTCGCATATCTCATAGACGCCTTCCCTTAGCAGCCGCTCCCGAATCAACGGGCCGGATTCGTCGGTGCGCTCGCCCCGCGCCCCGCGATCGGACAGCGTGATAATGCCTACGCTATATTTTTCTCGCAACGCATCCTCCTTTCCGCGCGGCGCCGCCGCGCTTGCTCCTCAGTGAATGGACAGGGATTCGAGACGAATCACACACAGCTCCGGCGGGTTGAAAAGACGAAAGGGCGTGCCGCTGTTGCCAAGCCCCGCCGACACGAACAGGTTCTGCTCCTTTTGCGTGTACAGACCCTTGTCGTATTTCGGGAAAAGCCCTGCGTCGGGCGAAAAAACGCCGCCCACAAACGGAAGACGCCATCCGCCTCCGTGAACATGCCCGCTCAGGGTCAGATCCGCACCCCATTCGCCATAATCCGCCCAATAAAACGGATTGTGCGCCAGCAGGATGAGATATCCGTCCTCCGGGCGGCGTCCCAGATAG
>JAEXCD010000013.1 GCA_023393715.1 Bacillota bacterium | reverse complement strand
CTATTACTAGAGCCATTAGTGTATCACAAAAAAAGCTCTCGGAAAACCGAGAGCTTTTTGGTGAAAGCAACTATTCCTGAACGACAATGCACTTTGCCGGGCACTTTGCTGCCGCTGCTTTTGCCTTTTCGATATCGAAGTTTTCACTGTACACCGCATGTGCCAGCTTCCCTTCGAGTACGAATTCCTCCGGCGCAAGCTTCGCGCAAATGCCGCATCCGATACAGCCGATGCCGCAGTTGGCCTTGACGTCCTTGCCGAACAGCGGATTCTTACATTTAACCTGTGCCGGTGCGTGATACGGAACCAGCTCGATGATGTGCTTCGGACAAACCTTGATGCAGGCCTGACACGCAACGCATTTTTCTTCATCGATCACGGCGACGCCGTCGACAATGCGAATCGCATCGTAGTTGCAGGCCGCTTCGCAGGTACCGCAGCCCAGACAGCCGTAGACGCAGGATTTGCAGCCGCCGAAATTCGTCTGCATGACGCGGCAGTCCTGTATGCCTTCATAATCATAGATCTGCGTCGTGTATGCCGAGGTGCCCTGGCACTTAACCGATGCGACCTCGCGGTTCATCGCGTCTGCCGTCTGCCCCAGAATTTCCGCGATTGCCGCCGCAACCTTTTCTCCGCCGACAACACACGCCGTCACCGACGTCTCGCCGCTCGCCATCGCATTGGCGCAGCCGTCGCAGCCCGGATAGCCGCAGGCGCCGCAGTTCGCGCCCGGAAGCGCTTCGCGGATCGCCAATACCTTCTCATCCACGGGTATGTACGTGAGCTTGCTTACGATGCCGAGCAGGAATGCAAACAAGCCGCCCATGACCGCAAGGAGAATAACCGGTGTTAAAATATTGCCCATGTTGCCCTCCTTAGAACATGCCCTTGAAGCCCGAGAATGCGATGGACATCAAGCCCAGCGTAATCATCGCCAGAGGAACCTGACGAAACGCCTTCGGGACATCAACGGTTTCATAGTGCTCGCGAATGGAAGCCAGAAGCACCAGCGCCATCGTGAAGCCGATCGATGCGGAGAAGCCGTTCACGATCGTCTCAATGATGTTGTAGCCTTCCTGGACATTCAAAATCGCAACGCCCAAGACAACGCAGTTCGTCGTGATCAGCGGAAGGTAGATGCCCAACGCGCTGTACAGGCTCGGCACCGACTTCTTCAGGAACATTTCGACCAGCTGTACCAACGAAGCAATGACCAGGATAAACGCAATCGTGCGCAGGTATACGAGGTCCAGCGGCAGCAGAAGGTACTTGTCGATCAGCATGGTAATCGCACTTGCAAACGTCACGACGAACGTAACCGCCGCGCCCATACCAATCGAGGTTTCCACCTTGCTCGAAACGCCCATCGCCGGGCAGATTCCCAGGAACTGGGACAAAACGTAGTTGTTAATAAATATCGAAGCAAAGATAATCGAAAACAGATTTCCCATTATGCCGCTCCTTTCTTCTTATTGCGCTCACGCAGTGCAACCGAGATTGCAATCAGCGTACCCACCAGCATAAATGCCGACGGCGCCTGCGTCAGGAACGGCAAGGTCGCCTCTTCGGGAATGATCCGCAGCCCCATCAGCGTGCCTGCGCCAAGCAGCTCGCGAACGACGGCGATGATCGAAATCGTCATCGTATAGCCTAAGCCGTTGGCAATACCGTCGATAAAGGAACGGAACACGTTCTGCTTCGAGGCGAACGCTTCTGCGCGCCCCAGGATAATGCAGTTAACGACGATCAGCGGAAGGAAAATGCCCAATGTCGCGTTCAATGCCGGAACAAACGCTTCAAGCAGCATCTGGAGAAGCGTAACAAAGCTCGCAATAACGACGATAAACGCCGGGATACGTACTTCATTCGGAATGAAATTACGCAGCAGCGAAATAACCACGTTCGAACAGGTCAAGACAACGATAACCGACAGACCCATGCCGACCGCGCCCATAACCGAGGATGAAACCGCCAGGACAGAGCAAAGACCGATCAGCTGAACGAGTACCGGGTTATTCGAAAACAGACCTTCCTTAAATTGTTCTGAAATCTTCATTGCCCCCTCCTCACTTCAGAGCTTCCAACGAACGAACGACCGCCGCCATGGCCGCCTTCATCGCATCGGAGGTCAAGGTCGCACCGCTGACTGCCACTTCCGCCTCGGCAGGCGTCTTGTTGATCAGCCCAAGCCGGTAGCTGCCCTCTTCAATCGCCATGCCGTAGCCCTCCGTCTCGTTGTGCTTGAGTACAACAAAATTCTGGATTTCTCCCGCTTTGCTGACGCCAAGCGCAAATTCGATCGGCCCGCCGAAGCCGTCCGGCGATTTTACCAAAAGGACGTGACCGACGGTCGCGCCGCCCTGCTTCGCTTCGTACACCGCGAGCACATTCTCGTTCAGCGCAGCCTCGTCGGTGATGGCGACTACCTCATCCGCTTCCGGATATGCTTCCAGAATTGCCGATTCATCGGCCGCCGGTGCAGAGGTCGTGACGTTGCCCGTCAGCTCGCCCAGCTTCGCAACGACCAGGTTCATGCCCTTCGTCATCGCATTTGTCGTAAAGGTTGCCCCGGAAATCGCGGGAATTTCATGCTCCGCGCCGCCGGCGCCCTTCGCCGTTACCTCAGCGTTGAGCACTACTCCGTTCATGCCCTCTGCGTATTCCGGATTTGTGACCTTCGCGCCGAAGCCGGAGGTTTCCGTATGCTTCAGAACCTGAAAGCCCGTCACCGTGCCGTCGAGCTTCGCCCCGACGACAAACGTAATCGGACCGTCATAGCCCTTCGGCGAAGCGACCTTAAAGACATAACCCGCCGTCGCGCCGCCGACCTTGGCTTCCGCGATTTCGATAATATTTTCCGTCAACAACGACGCATCCGCCGCGACGAAGTCCTCCGCTTCCGGATAGACGACTGCGTACGCCTTTTTCGTCGCTTCCGCATCGTTCGCGGCAATAACCGGAGCCGTAATGCTATTCGTGTATGCCAAAGCGGCCGCAGCCACCGCACAAATCACAAGCAGTTTTACGGCGAGAATCAGTGATTTCTTCATTTCTTCACACCTCCAAACGGCTTACGTACACAATACTTATCGATGAGCGGTGTGCAGACATTCATCAGCAGAATGGCATAGGATACGCCTTCCGGATATCCGCCAAAGCTGCGGATCAACGCCGTAAGCAATCCGGCTCCGCAGGCAAAAATCAGCTGTCCCTGAGCGGTCATCGGCGCCGTCGCATAATCCGTCGCCATGAAGAAGGCGCCGAGGATCAAGCCGCCCGCCAGAACCTGCTGCGGAATCTGCGCCAGCGAAACCTCGCCGCTGATCATGCCGAAAATCGACATGAACACGACAAACGAGCCGATCATCACAGCCGGAATGCGGATATGGATCACTCCGCGCACCAGCAGATACGCAGCGCCGAGCAGCAGCGCCAGCGTGGAAACCTCACCCAACACGCCGGGCATCTTGCCGAGAAACATATCCATTAAGCTCGGAAACTCGCCGCCGGACAGCGGCGTTGCCCCGGAGATCACATCCGGTTGGAACGGCGTCGCAAACCGGCTCATGTTCTGTCCCCACGAGGCCAAAAGCATTGCGCGGCCGGCGAGCGCCGGGTTGATGAAGTTCTGCCCCAGGCCGCCAAACACCTGTTTGACGACAACGATGGCAAAAATCGAGCCCACGGCGACCTGCCACAGCGGCATCGTCGACGGCACGTTGAATGCCAGCAAAATTCCGGTTACGACGGCAGAGAAATCGTAGATCGTAACGCGGCGCTTGAGCGCCTTCTGAACACAAGCCTCCGCGGCAACCGCAGCCGCGACCGATACGCCGATGACCAGCAGCGCGCGGATACCGAAATAAACCACAGAAAAGACGATTGCCGGGATGAGTGCAATAATAACATCCAGCATGATGCGCTGAACGGAATCCGTCGTACGAATATGCGGAGAGGATGAAACCTTAAGCAGCGACATCGTTTTTTCCGTCGTCGAATTTACATTTGTTTCCATAATGCCCTCCTACTTCTTCGCACGCATTTCGCGTTTTCCGAAACGAATCAATTCGGTCAACGGGCGCTTCGACGGACAAATAAACGAGCACGCACCGCACTCAATGCAGTTGTTGATATGGTATGACTCTGCGATGTCAAAGCGCTCCACTTGCGCAGAGCTTGCCAGATACAACGGCTCCAGGTGCATCGGGCACACCTCGACGCAGCGGCCGCAGCGGATACACTGCTCGACGGCTTTCGGCGCCGCCTCTTCTTTTGTCAGAACCAGAATCCCATTGTTTCTCTTGTCCGTGACCGCCTGATCGGTATACTGTGATACGCCCATCATCGGGCCGCCGAAAATGATTTTTCCGGGTTCGCAGGCATAACCGCCCGAGTACTCGACCACATCGCGAATCGTCGAACCGAAACGAACCAGCAGGTTCTTCGGAGAACATACGCCGTGTCCCGTTACCGTCACGAGGCGCTCATAGAGCGGCTTTCCATAGTAGACAGCGTCGACAATCGCACAGGCCGTTCCGGTATTTGAAACAACCACGCCCACATCGGCCGGAAGCCCGCCCGCGGGAACCTCTTTTCCCGTTACGGCATAGATAATCTGCTTCTCATCGCCCTGCGGATACTTGGTCTTCATGACGCCGACCGCTAAATTCGGTTCGCCCTCCATCGCTTTGGCAATCGCTTCGATCGCCTTGGGCTTGTTGTCTTCGATCGCCACATAGCCGTGCACCGCCTTTGTTGCACGCATGCAAAGCTTCAGTCCTTCCACCACCTTCTCCGGCGACGTGCGCATCGTCACGTCATCGCAGGTCAGATAGGGTTCGCATTCCGCCGCATTGATAATAATGGTATCGATTGGCTTGTCTGCCGGAGGCGACAGTTTCACGTGCGTCGGAAAGCCCGCACCGCCCATGCCGACGATGCCGGCCTCTTTTATGTAGCCCACAATCTGTTCCGGGGTCAGGTCTTCTTTCGAGCGATCCACTTGCTCGTAGCCCGGAGTGTCCTGCCCGTCGTTCTGAATTACGACGGCCTTGCAGGTCGTGCCCGCAGCGGTCAAATAGTCGATAATGCCGACGACTTCACCGGAAACGCTGGAATGCACCGGCGCGGATACAAACCCACCGGCTTCTCCGATCTTCTGTCCGAGATCAACATGGTCCCCTTTTTTCACCAGGCATTGCGCTGGGGCTCCAATGTGCTGTGAAAGCGTCAGCGTCACCTTTTCAGGCGCCGGCATGACGACCATTTCAGAGCCACTCGACAGTTCCTTGAAGTCCTTCATATGTGTTCCGCCACGGAAGGTCAAGTTCTCGAGTTTCATTCTCCACCTCTCCTCCTTTTTTTTACCTACAAAACAAAAGACGGCTTGTAAAAGCCGCCCTTCATTAAAAGGTTGGTGCAGAAGATGGGATTCGAACCCACACAAGCGTAGCTCACCACCCCCTCAAGATGGCGTGTCTGCCAATTCCACCACTTCTGCATGTCTAAACGACTTTTTAATTATATCGCAATTATATTTCAGGTCAAGCCTTTTCTCGTATCCCGCGCCCGATTCCGGCGATTTCTAAAAACGCCGCCTCCCCGGCCAAACGGCCGGAGAGGGGGTGCCCGTTAATAGCTTTTCAGGGTCTTCCCGATAAACTTCAGCCAGTTGTGCAGCGCCAGGCTCCAGCGTTTTTCCTGCTGCTCCTGCGTCGGAAAACCATCCCGATAAAACGTGTCGTATACCTTTTTCGCACGATTGACGCGCACGACGTATTCCCTCGTTTCCTCAAAGGGAATCGAATCCAGCGACTCCTTCTCCCGCGTAATTTTGCCCGAATCCAGCCAGCCGTCCACATTGACCGCGCCCGCGTTGTAGGCGGCGATCGCCAGATCCTGATTTTGATATTTTGCAATGAGGTACGACAGATAGAAGCCGCCCAAATGAATGTTGTATTCGGGGTCGTTCAGTTTTTGGGTGTCGTAGTCGATCTTCAGTTGTTTGGCGCACCAGTCTGCCGTTTCCGGTGTCAGCTGCATCAGGCCCCGCGCATTGGCCTCCGAAACGACGTCCGGCCGATAGTCGCTCTCCGTCTTGATAATCGCCGCGAGCAGCGTCGGCTCCAGTCCGTAATTTCGCGCTTCACTCTCGATCAGCTCCGCGTAATAAACCGGATACTTTCCGGTTCCCTGATAGACAATCCAATAGGTCGCGCCCACAAAAACAACGAGAAGAACCAACAATATAATAAGAAGATTCTTCAGTATTTTTCGAACTGCGTGCATGTACTACTCCGATCTCTCCGATTTTTTTCGTTACGCATTGCATTCCTCTTCAATGGCCCGCAGCAGCTCTTCTTCCAGATCGGCCGGCGTTTTGTCGTTATAGATCACGCGATCCGCCCGACGCTCCTTTTCCGCTAACGGCCACTGTGCCCGAATCCGCTGCTCCGCCTCCTCCCGGCTCCATCCGTTCCGCGCCTGAAGACGGCGAAGCTGCGTCTCGTAATCGGCGCTGATCACCCAAATCGCATCGAGCGATAAGAGACGAGCCTGTTCCAGGGTTTCAAAAAGCAATGGTAGGTCAATGTAAAGGATATCCTTTTTCACGCCTTTTGTCGAGGCCTTGACGAGCTTTTCTCTCAAAGATTGATAAATGATCGGATGCGTGCACCGATTAAGTTTTTCCAGAAGCGAAGGATTGGAAAAAACTAAACGGCTCAACCGTTTCCGATCGACGCGCCCCTCCTCATCCAGCAGCTCCCTGCCAAACGCCTGTTCAATGGCGCGGCTTACCGCGCCGCCTGGCTCCATCAGCGCATGCGCTTCGGCATCTCCGTCGATGACCGTGTACCCCCGTTTTCGCAGAATATCCGTCGCCGTCGACTTCCCCGTTGCAATGCCTCCCGTCAGGCCGATGCGCCGGGGTGAATGACATTTCTCAGACGGCTCCGTCCGCCCCTCTCTACTTGGCATCATACCAGCTCCGTCCCATATTCATATCTGCGCGCAGGCGAACGGGGAAATTCGCCGCATGCTCCATGATCTCCACGATGCATTTCCCAACCGCCTCGGCCTCTTCCTTCGGCGCCTCCACGATCAGCTCATCGTGTACCTGCAAAATCAACCGCGCCTGAAATCCGCCCGCGCGAAGCGCCTGATCGACGCGCACCATGGCGATTTTGATAATGTCCGCCGCTGTTCCCTGAATCGGCGTGTTCAGCGCAATCCGCTCGCCAAAGGAGCGAACATTGAAGTTGCCGCTGCTCAGCTCCGGAATATCCCTCCGGCGTCCATAGTATGTCTGTACATACCCGTCCTTTTTTGCCTGCCGGACTAAATTGTCCATGTATTCGCCGATTTGCGGATAGGTTGCCTTGTAGCGTTCAATGTATTCCTTCGCCTCGCTGCGCGAAATCCCCGTGTTTCTTGCCAGACCAAAATCGCTGATGCCGTAGATAATGCCGAAGTTCACGGCCTTTGCACGAGAGCGCTCCTCATCGGTAACTTCCTCCATCGGAATATGACCGATCTCCGCGGCCGTCTTCCGATGAATGTCCGCCCCCTCGGAAAAGGCCCGCAGCATCGCCTCGTCGCCGGATAAGGCCGCTAAAACGCGCAGCTCAATCTGAGAATAATCCGCGTCGACGAGCACACAGCCCTCCCTGGCGACGAAGACCTTCCGCAGCTTTCGCCCCTCCTCGGTTCGGACCGGAATGTTTTGCAGATTGGGCTCCGTCGAGGAAATGCGGCCCGTAGCGGTTACGTTTTGGCGGAAGGTCGAATGGATTCGCCCCGTTTCATCCATGTACGAGAGCAAGCCGTCGACATAGGTACTCTTCAGCTTCGACAGCTGTCGGTAGTTCAGCACCGCGTCGACGAGCGGATGCGCATCCCGCAGCTTCTCAAGCACGTCGGCGCTCGTCGAATAGCCCGTTTTTGTCTTTTTCCCGTGCGGCAGCTTCAGACGGTCGAACAGAATCTCCCCCAGCTGCTTCGGCGAATGAATCAAAAACGCGCCTCCGGCGTAGTCGTAGATCTCCTGCTCCAGCGCCGCCAGCCGAGCCGAAAAATCGCGGTCCAATTCCGACAGGATGGTGCGATCCGCCAAAAAGCCCGTCAGCTCCATCTGCGCAAGCACCGCGGCCAGAGGCTTCTCCATTTCCTCATAAAGCGCCTCCAGCTCCCGTTCCCGAAGCTGTTCGCGCAGGGCAGATGCCAGCTCATCCAGGACGTGGACGCCGCCGGCATAGGATTGGATTTTCTCTTCCTCTACGTCCTGAAAGGATTTCTTTTTCACGCCCTTTCCCAGAATATCCAGCCTGGACGGAATACTCTTTCCCAACACATGCTGCGCCAATCCGGCGAGCTCATATCCCCCTCGCCCCGGCTCCAGCAGATATTCCATCAGCATCAGATCCTCATATCGTCCGCTCAGCGAAATCCCCGCCCGCGACAGAAGGCAGATCGCTTCCTTGACATCGTACGTGCGCTTGAGCAATTCCGCGCGTCCGAACACCGGTGCAAAGCACGCCGAAAAGTGCGCCTCGTCCTCCCGAATGTCGATCAGCGCGCCGACGGTCTCTCCTTCGGCGCGAAGCGCCAAATACAGCGGGCGGGCCTGCAGATAATTATCCTGATCGCCCATCACGAGAAAATCCAGCGTCTGCGCCTGCGCGAGCGCTTGTGCAAGAGACGTCCATCCGGGCGAGGCCACGCGATTCATCTCATAAGCGTTCGAGCCCTGCTGCGCTTTAGGCAGGGCAAAACGCTGTGCAAAGCTGAAAAATTCCAAACGTTCGAAACGGTCTGCAAGCGCTGCCCGATCCGGTTCGCGCCGCGCAAAGGCCGAAAGCTCCTCCTCAATGGGCACTTGCGTATATACCGTGCCGAGCTTTTTACTGAGGTAGGCCTGCGCCCGATATTCCGCCAGATTTTCCTTAATCTTTTTACCGGAAATTTCCTCCAGATGGTCGTATACCCCATCCATATCGCCGAACTGCTGAATCAGCTTCACCGCCGTTTTTTCGCCGACTCCGGGGACCCCGGGAATATTGTCCGAGGCATCACCCTGTAAGCCCTTGACGTCGATCAGCTGCTTCGGCTCAAGCCCGTATTTTTCATAAATCCAAGCCACATCGACCGCTTCCAGCTCATTGATCCCTTTTTTGGTGAACAGCACATCGCAATGCGCATCGACCAACTGGAAGTAATCGCGATCGCCCGTCAAAAGATAGCTCTGATAGCCCGACTCCGAGGCGCGGCGCGCCAGTGTGCCGACGATATCATCCGCCTCATAGCCATCCATATCGAGATGGCGCACCCCTAATCCGTCCAACACATCCTTCAAAATGCCGAACTGTGCGCGCAGCTCCGACGGCGTTTCGTCGCGATTGGCCTTGTACGCCTCGTAATCCTTTACGCGAAAGGTCGGCGCGCTCCGATCGAATGCGACGACGACATTCTGCGGCGACAGCATTTCCACCGCCTTAAAATACATATTCAAAAACCCGTAGACGCCGTTTGTAAAAATGCCATCGCGCGTTTTCAGATTGCGTATGGCATAAAATGCACGAAATAACAGGCTGGATCCATCGATCAACAGAAAAACGGGACGTTTTGTATTATCGGACATATCGACTCCTTTTGTTTTCAGCACCGGGCTCTTTCCCGGCAAAAGCATTATAACACAAAAGCGCCCTCACGCTGAGAGCGCCGGCCTCTTCGTTTCGCCATTTTCCCTGATCTCTGACACATCCCCGGATCTCTGGCGCATCGGAAATTTCCCCATACATCACAAACGCGGCGCCGCATCCCTGCGGAGCCGCTTTCCTATCGTACTGCTTACTCAATCACCTTCGACACCACGCCCGAAGCAACCGTGCGTCCGCCCTCGCGTACCGCGAAGCGGAGTCCTTCTTCGATCGCGATCTTCGAAATCAGGTTGATCGTGAACGTCGCATTGTCTCCCGGCATGACCATCTCCGTGCCCTCCGGCAGCGCGATGTCGCCCGTCACGTCCGTCGTGCGGAAGAAGAACTGCGGACGGTAGCCCGAGAAGAACGGCGTATGACGGCCGCCCTCGTCCTTCGTCAGCACGTATACCTGACCCTCGAACTTCGTGTGCGGATGAATCGTCCCCTTCTGGGCCAATACCTGTCCGCGCTCGATTTCATTTCGCTGAACGCCGCGCAGCAGCGCGCCGATGTTGTCGCCCGCCTGCGCCTGATCCAGCTGCTTGTGGAACATTTCCACACCCGTCACGACGACCTCGCGCGGCTTGTCCATCAAACCGACGATCTCGACCGTATCGCCAACCTTCAACAGACCACGCTCTACACGGCCCGTCGCAACCGTACCGCGCCCCGTGATCGTCAGAACGTCTTCCACCGGCATCAGGAACGGCTTGTCCGTCGCGCGCTCCGGCGTCGGAATGTACTCGTCGACCTCCTTCATCAGCTGGTCGATCGCATTCTCCCATTCGCCGCCCTCTTCGAGGCACTTCAGCGCGGAACCGACCACGATCGGCGTGTTGTCGCCGTCGAAGTCATACTCGCTCAGCAGATCGCGCACTTCCATCTCGACCAGCTCGATCAGGTCCGGATCGTCCACCTGATCCGACTTGTTCAGGAATACGACGATCTTCGGCACGCCGACCTGACGGGCGAGCAGGATGTGCTCACGGGTCTGCGGCATCGGGCCGTCTGCGGCCGATACGACCAGGATGGCGCCGTCCATCTGCGCCGCGCCCGTAATCATGTTCTTAACGTAGTCCGCGTGTCCCGGGCAGTCCACGTGGGCATAGTGGCGGTTCGGCGTCTCGTATTCGACGACCGACGTGTTGATGGTGATCCCGCGCGCTCTTTCCTCCGGCGCCTTGTCGATGTTTGCGTAATCGACAAATTCACCCGTGCCGTAGCGCTCGTTCATCGTCTTCGTGATCGCAGCCGTCAGCGTCGTCTTGCCGTGATCGACGTGGCCGATCGTTCCGATGTTGACATGCGGCTTTGTTCTTTCAAATTTTGCTTTTGCCAT
>JAEXCD010000108.1 GCA_023393715.1 Bacillota bacterium | reverse complement strand
GTGCTCAGCGTTACAGAGGCGCTGCATAGTGAAAATGCGCGGGCGAGGGGCTGGCTGACCGAACAGAACGGAATGGAGCATTACGATCTGCCCATCCGGTTTTTGTCTTAGACAGATATCGCAGAATTTGAACGCTCGATCCCTTTACATTACAATCTCTTTCTGATATTATACCAAGATGTGTAACCGCACATTATGGGTTGAAGTCCGCCAAGCGGCGGCACCCGACATGGCGAGTCTTAAAGAAGGAGGTGCACAGAATGTATGCAGTAATTCAAACCGGCGGAAAGCAGTATCAGGTGACGGAGGGCGAGCGCGTCCGCGTCGAGAAGCTCAACGCCGAGGTAGGTGAAACAGTCACGTTCGACGAAGTTCTTTTGATCGGCGCAGACAGCCTGAAGGTTGGTCAGCCGTTTGTCGAAGGTGCGAAGGTGACGGCAAAGGTCGAAGTCCAGGGAAAGGACAAGAAGATTTTTGTCGGTAAATTTAAGGCGAAAAAGGGCTACCGCAGAAAGCAGGGTCACAGACAGCCGTATACGCTCGTTCGCGTGGAGAACATCGTCGGCTGATGATTTCCGTCACGCTCTTCAAAGAGGGGGACAACGTCATCGGCTACCGTTTGACGGGGCATGCCGATCAAGGGCCAAACGGACAGGATATTGTCTGTGCCGGCGTTTCCACCTTGAGTATCGCAGCGCTGAACACCCTGACAGATGTGTGTCGTCTGTCGGAGTTTGTACACTATGAAGTGAGGGACGGTTTTCTGTCCGTTCATTTGAATTCGTCAAAATTGAGCGCACAGGAGATGCATGATGCGCAGATTGCGCTTCGCGGCATGGAACTGGCCATGATCGATTTGGCGAAACAATATCCGAAAGCAATAAAAATCACCTACAAGGAGGTGTCACATGATTCAGATTCAGCTTCAGCTGTTTTCGAGTAAAAAGGGTGTATCGAGCTCGAAGAACGGCCGAGATTCGCAGGCAAAGAGACTGGGTGTCAAGAGATCCGACGGTCAGTTCGTGGTCTCCGGAAACATTTTGGTTCGCCAGCGCGGAACGCGCATCTATCCGGGCAAAAATGTTATGATCGGCTCGGATGACACGCTGTTTGCCGTGGCCGATGGCATTGTTCGCTTCGAGCGCAAGGGTCGCGATCGCAAGCAGGTCAGCGTCTACCCGCAGGCAGAACTGGCGTAGTGAGGTAAAAAAGGGCCGCCTTTGGCGGCCCTTTTTTCACATGTGGAGGAAAGCATGTTTATTGATACGGCAAAAATTGAAGTCAAAGCGGGAAACGGCGGCGACGGAGCGATTGCGTGGCGGCGTGAAAAGTATGAACCGGCCGGCGGCCCGGACGGCGGCGACGGCGGCGACGGCGGTTCGATTTATTTCGAAGCGGATGCCGGAGTACAGACGCTGTTGGACTTCAAATACCGCAGGCAATATAAGGCAGACTCGGGCGAGCGGGGCGGCAAGAAAAAAATGTTCGGACGCAAGGGAGAGGATCTGGTTCTCAAGGTGCCGGTGGGGACGGTTATTCGGGAGGCCGAAACGGGCAAGCCGATCGCCGATCTCACCGAGATCGGGCAGCGGTTTATGGCGGTTCGCGGCGGCCGCGGCGGCAAGGGCAATTATCGCTTTAAATCGTCGATTCGCCAGGCGCCTCGTTTTGCGCAGCCCGGGGGAATCGGCCAGGAGCTCACCCTGCTGCTCGAGGTGAAATTGATCGCCGACGTCGGCCTGGTCGGCTTACCGAATGTTGGGAAGAGCTCGCTCCTTTCCACGCTTTCCAAGGCGAAGCCCAAAATCGCCAATTACCATTTTACGACGTTGGATCCCAACTTAGGCGTCGTGGAAATCGGAGAAGGGGCTTCCTTTATCATCGCGGATATTCCCGGGCTCATCGAAGGGGCGAGCGACGGCGTCGGACTGGGACACGATTTTCTGCGGCACATTGAGCGCACGCGGATCCTCTGTCACGTACTGGATATGAGCGGATGTGAAGGGCGCGATCCGATCGAGGATTTTCGTCTGATCCAGGAGGAGCTGGCACGCTATGATGCGCGTCTGGCGGAAAAGGTTCATTTGGTCATTGCAAATAAAATGGATCTGCCCGAAGCGCAGGAAAATCTCCGCCGCTTCCGCGAAGCCTATCCGCAGTATGACGTGCTGGAGACGTCGGCGGCGACGACCGCAGGCGTTCGCGAGCTGAAATATTACCTTTGGGAACAAATCAAGGATGTGCCGCGCGAATATGACACTCTGGATGAACCGATCACGGATGTGTCAACGTTCTTCGAGGTCGATCCGAGCATCCGCGTCGAACGCGAGGGAACGGTGATTCGCTGTACCGGAGAACCGCTCAAGACGCTGGCGCGAAAGCTTTTGATCGAGGACGAGGATTCGGTCACCTTTTTTGAAAACGCATTGGAGACGATGGGCGTCATGGAGCGCATTCGCGCGCTCGATCCGACGGAGGATGACGTCATCAATGTCGAAGGCTTTGAATTCGACTGGCTATAACAGAGGTTATGTACCGGAACCATGTAATTCACCAGAAAGGATACAACGCAATGAAAAAATGGAAATCTGTGCTCTCTTTTCTCCTGATTTTGTCGATGGTGTTCAGTATGACCGTTTTGCAGGGCGCGGTTGTACAGGCGGAGGAGATGGAACGATACGAAGAAGGAAACGCGTATGCCCCGGTTGAATCAACGGATTCGACATTGAGTGAGGGTGCGCCGGCTGCCGCAGAGGCAGAAGTGGAATCGGGAGAAAAGGCGACGGAGCAAACGGCGCCGGCCGAATCGCACGAAGCGGATGCGCCCGACGCGGCGAATTCCGAAGAAAGGGCGTTGACGCCCGAGAACGATCCGAAGGAGCCGTCCTCCGAGGCGGCACCCGACGCTTCTGCAAACGAACCGGGCCCCTCGGAAACGCCGAGTGAGCTTCGTGCACCGATGCGCGCGCCGGGACGGTCCTTGTTTGACGAATTGAAGGCGGCGGTCGCTGCGGCGGAATCGGGTGCGGAAATTGCGCTTCGCCCGGGCGAGTATATCTTTACGGAAACACTCATAATAGACAAGCCGCTGACCTTTAACAGCACGGGCGAGGTCGTCTTTAAGCGTGCCGATGCGTTCGGGAATACGATGATTCGTATCGAACCGGCGGGCGAGCTGACGTTGAACAAGGCGGAGGGCTCGTTGATTTTCGACGGTGAGAATCGCGCGATTTCGCTCACCCCGAGTCGCCGTAACGGAAGCTTTATTTATACGCAAGGTGCCCTTGTGATCAACGGGGTTCATTTTGTAAACGACACGGATGCCGCAAGACATTCCAATATCGCGCCGATTTATGGAGACGGTGCCGCCGCAAAGGTGGTATTCAATGACGGCGAAATTTCAGGGACGAACTATCAGGCAACGGTTGGCTCCGATAACTGGTACTCCTCAGGCGGGTTCTATATGAATAACGGCGCCGCGCTCGTCATGAATGGCGGAAGCATTCGAGAAAATAAAATAAGCTGGTTTAATTATGGCTCCTGGACCGGCTTCTGGACGAACACGCTCAGCGCAGGGGCAGTCGTTGCGACAAACGGCTCGACGTTCGTCATGAACGGCGGCTCCATCGCCGAAAACAAAAGCTACACCGGCGGCGTCATCGTCGGCTCGCTCAACATTTACGGCATCGAACGCGACGCGTCCGATCCGGCGCAGATCGGAGACGAGCCGATATCAACCTTTGAAATGAATGGCGGCGAGGTGACGGAGAATGTCGGATGCTGGTCTGCCGGCGGCGTGGAGCTGTTTGCCTCCGCGCGGGGGACGATGAACGGCGGCCTGATTTCCGGGAATTTCGGCTATGCCGGAGGCGGCGTACTGGCAATGGACTACTACCTGCAGGGCGGCCTCGGCGAGCCTCAGACGCGCGCCAAGGTGTCGATTGAGGAGTGGGAGCAGAAATACCCCGCTTCGTTCATCATGTATGGCGGTGAGATTGCGAACAACTTTGCGCTTACCTGCGGCGGCGGAATCAACGCCTCCTCCAATCAGGTCCGTCTCTACGGCGGCACGATCGCGGGAAACAAGGCGCGGGATCAGGGCGGCGGTGTCTATGTGACGGGCGTGCCCTACAAGCTGCACGTTGAAAATGCGTTTGTTTCCGAAAATAAGGCAACGGGCAGCCTGCCGTCCACGTTCATCGATTACGACGGGGTATCGCACACGCTGACGTCTCAGTCGGGCGGCGGCGTCTGGTTCTGCCCGACGGGCGATGCTGAATTCTATGCGGAAAACGGGGCGGTGATCGTCGGCAATACGGCGGATTATGCAGGCGACGATTTTCACAATGAGGCCAAAGCAAAAAGCTTCTATACCGTTACGCTGCCGACACGGTTTAACGGCGGCGCGCTGGTTCGTTACTTCGAAG
>JAEXCD010000067.1 GCA_023393715.1 Bacillota bacterium | reverse complement strand
GCCCCGGTGAAATCGTCGAAATAAAGGCAACCGGCATCACGCAGCTCGTGCCGCCGCGCGAAAAAATGCGGATTTGCTCCTTTCTGTGGAGCTACTACGGTTACCCCACCTCGACCTATGAGGGCGTAAATGTCGAGATGATGCGCTACCGAAACGGAGCGCTTCTCGCGCGCCGGGACGAGGAAAAAGGATTGCTCGACGACGTCGATTACATCGGCGGAGTCCCCGACTCGGGGACTCCGCATGCGATCGGCTACGCCAATCAGAGCAAAATCCCCTTTGCGCGCGCCTTCATCAAGTACACGCCGACGTGGTCGCGCAGCTTTATGCCCTCGCAGCAGAACGACCGCAACAAGATCGCGAAGATGAAGCAGATTCCGGTACACGAGCTGATTCAGGATAAAAATCTCCTGTTTGTCGACGATTCCATCGTCCGCGGCACTCAGCTGAGGGAAACCGTCGAGTTCTTATACGAACACGGTGCAAAATCCGTACACATGCGTTCCGCCTGTCCGCCCATCATGTACGGGTGCAAGTACCTGAATTTTTCGAGACAGACGAACGATCTCGATTTGCTGGCGCGGCGCGTCATTTTGGAGCTGGAGGGGGAAAAGGGGTTCGAATACCTCGAGGAATACGCCGATTCCTCTACCAAACGCGGGCAGGCACTTCGCAGCGCGATCTGCGAAAAATTCCATTTCGCCTCGCTCGAATTTCAGACGCTCGAGGGCGTGATCGAAGCGATCGGCCTGGAGCCCTGCAAGCTCTGCACCTATTGCTGGAACGGAAAGGAATAAGGATGAATACAAAATCTCAGTCCGCAAGCTATGCCGCCGCCGGCGTGGACATCACTGCCGGATACCGTGCGGTTGAGCTGATGAAAAAGCACATCGCACGGACCGTGGTACCCGGTGTCTGCTCCGACATCGGCGGCTTCGGCGGCCTCTTCGAATTGGATCTCACCGACATCGCGCATCCCGTACTCGTCAGCGGCACGGACGGCGTCGGCACCAAGCTCAAGCTCGCTTTCCGGCTGGATCGCCACGATACCGTCGGCATTGACTGTGTGGCCATGTGCGTCAACGACATCATCTGCAGCGGTGCAAAGCCCCTGTTTTTTCTCGACTACATCGCCTGCGGCAAAAACAGCCCCGAGCGCATTGAAGCCATCGTCAAGGGCGTCTGTGACGGATGCGTACAGGCCGGCGCCGCGCTGATCGGCGGCGAAACCGCCGAAATGCCCGGCTTTTATCCGCAGGACGAGTACGACCTCGCCGGCTTCTGTACGGGAATCGTTGATCGCGATCGCATCCTGAACACACGGAACATGCGCCCCGGCGACACCGTGATCGCGCTTCCCTCCAGCGGTGCGCACGCCAACGGCTTTTCGCTGATCCGCAAGGTTTTCGACATTGAGCATCTCGAGCTGTCCGCGCTCACCGCCCCTCTTTCCGAACTCGAAGGGCAGTCTCTCGGCGACGTCCTGCTCGCGCCCACCCGTATCTATGTCCGGCCCATTCTCCGGCTGTTGAACGAATTGCCGGTCAGGGGCATTTCACACATCACCGGCGGCGGCTTTTACGAAAACATTCCCCGCTGTATTCCCGACGGCCTCTGTGCGCGCATCGACAGCGCCCGGCTTCGCATTCCGCCGCTCTTTCGGCTCATCGCGCAGCGCGGCAATATCAGCGAGCACGATATGTTCAACACGTTCAACATGGGTGTAGGCATGTGTGTCGTCGTCGCCGGCGAGGATGCCGAACGCGCCTGCCAAATTCTCCGGGATGCCGGTGAAGAGGCCTATGTCATCGGAGAAATCACCGAAGGCGATGCCAAAATCGAGCTTTTCTAAGCACCGATTCTGCGCCGCATGTTCTCTGAGCCCCCTGCGGACGCTGAACCTCTCGAATGCCGTCAGCGATTTAAGAAGGAAGCGCCCTAAGCGCCCTGCGGACGCTGAACCTCTGTTGGCCTGTTGCTTTACTCCCTCTATGAACCTGTTGCTACTCATAAGAAAGGAGCTCGATTATGCTGCATGCGCCCGTGCAGATCGCCGTATTTGTTTCCGGCGGCGGCACCAATTTGCAGGCATTGATTGATGCGGAAAGAGAAGAGAAGATTCCCCATGGACATATTGCCCTCGTCCTGTCAAACAATCCCGATGCCTACGCGCTTCAGCGCGCCGAACGCGCCGGAATCGAGTCGGTTGTCGTGTGCCGAAAGGATTTTGAGCACGGCTGCGACTTTGAGGCCGCCCTCGTCGCACACCTTCGCCGGCGAGGCATTGGTCTTATCGTCTTAGCCGGGTTCATGTCGATTCTGAGCGCTGCCTTTACCGCCGAATACGCCGATCGCATCATCAACATCCATCCGTCCCTCATTCCCTCGTTTTGCGGAAAGGGCTATTACGGACTGCACGTACACGAAGCCGCGCTCGCCTGCGGAGTAAAGGTTACCGGCGCAACGGTGCATTACGTCAACGAAATTCCCGACGGCGGAAAAATTATTTTGCAAAAGGCCGTGCGCGTTTTGCCCCACGATACCCCCGAAAGCCTGCAAAAACGGGTGATGCGGCTGGCGGAATGGAAGCTGCTCCCCGAGGCGGCCGAATTGGTGTGCCGAAGATTATCTGTGACAGAAAGGAACGACCATGAATAACTACGAAACGCATTCGCTTTCAGCGCTTCTGAGCGGTAATTCCTACCCGGGCCGCGGCATCCTCATCGGCCGGATGGAGGATGCCCAAAAGGCCTGTGTCGCCTATTTCATCATGGGCCGCAGCCAGAACAGTCAAAACCGCGTCTTTGTCGAACGCGAAAACGCTCTGTTCACCGAGCCCTTCGACGCCGCCAGGGTCGAGGATCCGAGCCTGATTCTCTATGCCCCCCTGCGCACGCTGAACGACCAACTGATCGTCAGCAACGGCGACCAAACCGATACGATTTACCGCGCGCTTCAGGAAGGAAAAAACTTTGTCCAGGCGCTGGAAATGCGCCGTTTTGAGCCGGATGCGCCGAATTTCACGCCGCGCATCAGCGGGCTGATGCACTTTTCGAAGGCACCTGATTTTTCATACGAGCTGAGTATTCTGAAAAGCATCGATGCCGAGGGAACGGATTGCTGCCGAATGCATTTTTCGTATCCGTCCAAGCCGGGGCTGGGCCATTTGCTCCACACCTATCAGAGCGACGGAGCCCCCATTCCCAGCTTTCAGGGCGAACCGCGGCGCGTCCGCCTCGCGGGCGACATTGATTCCCTCACAGGAGAGCTGTGGAACGCGCTCGACGTGGACAACCGCATTTCGCTGTATGTCCGTCTGATCGACCTGGAGGACGGCTCCTTTGAACGCCGCCTCATCAATAAAAACGAGTACGGGAAGGGAGTGGAGCATGAATGAATTTGAACTGAAATACGGCTGTAATCCGAATCAGAAGCCGGCGCGCGTCTTTATGAGCTCCGGCGAGCCGCTGCCGCTTCGGATTCTGAACGGGCGCCCCGGCTACATCAACCTTCTCGACGCCCTCAATTCGTGGCAATTAGTACAGGAGCTGAAAAAAGCGTTGGGTCTGCCTGCCGCCGCCTCGTTCAAGCACGTCAGTCCCACCTCCTCCGCCGTCGGTCTTCCGCTTTCGGAAACGCTCAAAAAGGCCTGCTTCGTCGACGATGTCGTCGGGCTGGATGACTCGCCTCTGGCCTGTGCCTATGCGCGTGCCCGCGGCACCGACCGCCTGAGCTCCTTCGGCGATTGGGCGGCTCTTTCCGATGTATGCGACGCCGCAACCGCCAGGCTTCTGAAACGCGAGGTCTCCGACGGCGTCATCGCGCCGGGCTACGAGCCGGAGGCGTTGGCCATCCTGCGCGAAAAACGAAAGGGCGGCTACAACGTCGTGCAAATCGATCCGGACTACATTCCGGGTCCCGTGGAGCAGAAGCAGGTATTCGGCGTCACATTCGAGCAAAGGCGAAACGATGCCGTCATTGACCGGACGCTGCTCACCGGGATCGTCACGGCTGAAAAAGAGCTTCCCGAAGGCGCTGTCCGCGACCTCATCGTCGCCCTCATCACGTTGAAATACACGCAGTCCAACTCCGTCTGCTATGCCTGCGACGGACAGGCGATCGGCATCGGCGCGGGACAGCAGTCGCGCATTCACTGCACGCGCCTCGCGGGCTCAAAGGCCGATACCTGGTTTTTACGGCAGCACGAAAAAGTGCTGAATCTGCCGTTTTCGCCTTCGCTTCCGCGCCCGGTACGCGACAATGTCATCGACGGCTACATCAATCAAAATGAAGAGGATGTCTGCCGTGAGGGCATATGGCAAAAGTATTTCGTCACACGGCCCCAGCCGATGACACAGGAAGAAATACGTACCTTCCTGAAGCATATGGACGGGGTTGCCCTTGGATCCGATGCCTTCTTCCCCTTCAGCGACAACATTGAACGCGCTGCGCGAAGCGGCGTGCGCTACATCGCTCAGCCGGGCGGTTCCATACGCGATGACGCGGTGATCGAGGCCTGTGACCGGCGCGGCATCGTCATGGCGTTCACCGGTCTGCGCCTGTTCCACCATTAAGGAGTTGTGATGAAACTGTTAGTCATCGGGAGCGGCGGCCGCGAGCACGCCATCATTAAGGCCCTCAGGAAAAACCCCTCCATAGAAAAAATTTATGCGCTTCCCGGAAACGGCGGCATTGCCCGGGATGCGGAATGCATCCCCATCGGCGCGACAGAGCTGGACCGCATCGTCGCTTTTGCGAGAAAGCAGCATATCGACTATGCCGTCGTCACGCCGGACGACCCGCTGGTATTGGGCGCCGTCGACCGGCTGGAGGAAACAGGCATTCCCTGCTTTGGCCCCAACGCCCGCGCCGCCGCCATTGAGGGCAGCAAGGTCTTTGCCAAGGAGCTGATGCAAAAATACCGCATCCCCACGGCTGCCTATCGCGTTTTTCACACGCCGGGAGACGCGCTTCGCTTTATTGAGGCCGCCCCGCTTCCTACTGTGATCAAGGCAGACGGTTTGGCGCTCGGCAAGGGCGTCGTCATCGCGCAGACGCGCGAGGAGGCTCGGCAGGCGATTCACGCAATGATGGAGGAGCGCATCTTTGGCGACAGCGGCAGCCACATCGTCATCGAGGAATTTTTGACCGGCCCCGAGGTCTCCGTTCTCACCTTTACCGACGGGAAAACGCTGGTTCCCATGGTTTCTTCCATGGATCACAAGCGGGCCGGCGACAACGATACCGGAAAAAACACCGGCGGCATGGGCACGATTGCGCCCAATCCCTTTTATACGCCGGAAATCGCGGCTCAGTGCATGCAGACGATCTTTCTTCCGACCATGCACGCGATGAATGCTGAGGGGCGCCCCTTCAGGGGCTGTCTGTATTTCGGGCTCATGCTCACGCCGGACGGGCCGAAGGTCATCGAATACAACTGCCGTTTTGGCGATCCGGAGACGCAGGTCGTCCTGCCGCTTCTCGAAAACGACCTCTTCAGCGTCTTTCAGGCGGTAACGGAGGAGCGGTTATCCGAGCTGTCGATTCGCTTTCGGCCCCAGTCGGCATGCTGTGTCGTTTTGGCCTCCAAGGGCTACCCTGAATCGTATGAAAAGGGCTTCCCCATTTTTATTCCGGAGAACGTGCGCGAATCGGTCTACGTCGCCGGCGCCATTCAGGAAAAAGAACAGCTCGTGACAAACGGCGGCCGCGTTCTGGGCGTCACCGCCGTCGCGGACACCCTGAGGGATGCCGTTCGCGAAGCCTATTCCCGTGTCGGCCGGATCCGCTTCGAGAACGCATTCTGCCGCCGGGATATCGGCGCCAAAGCACTTTGCCATGAAAAGGAGGCGCAATGATTTACCGAATTTACGTAGAGAAAAAAAGAGAGCTGGCACAGGAGGCCGCAGGCCTTCTTCACGAGCTTCAAAGTCTTCTGGGCATTTCAACGCTGACAGATCTTCGTATCTTTAACCGCTATGATGTCGACCACCTGTCCGAGGAGCTCTTTGAAGCCGCCGTTTCAAGCGTTTTCTCCGAGCCGCCAGTTGATCAGGTCTACCGCGAGCTCGAGCTGCCCGGAGCGACGCTATTTGCCGTCGAATACCTGCCGGGGCAATTCGACCAGCGCGCCGACTCGGCTGCACAGTGCATCCAGATTCTTTCCTGCTCGGATCGGCCCACTGTTCGAAGCGCCCGCGTCTACGCGTTGTACGGCGCGCTCAGCGACAAACAGCTTTCCGCGATCAAAAAACACGTCATCAACCCCGTCGAAGCCCGTGAGGCCTCTCTTGAATACCCGGAGACGCTGGATGCCGCGTATTCCGTCCCCGAAGAGGTCGCTTCGCTCGACTCTTTTGCAAAGTATGATCGAAATGAGCTGGAGCAGCTTCGCGCAGCGTACGGCTTGGCGATGGATTTCGACGATCTGCGATTCTGTCAAAGCTATTTTCAGGAGCAGCATCGGGATCCGACGCTCACGGAGCTCCGCATGATCGATACCTACTGGTCCGATCACTGCCGGCACACCACCTTCCACACGGTTCTCGATGAGGTGCATTTTGAGGATCCCATGATCCACACTGCATATGAGCGTTATTTGTCCCTGCGCGAACGGCTCGGCGACACAAAGCCCATCTGCTTCATGGATCTGGCGACGATTACCGTCCGGCACCTCAAAAAAGAAGGTCTCCTCGACCGCCTGGATGAAAGCGACGAGATCAATGCCTGTACCGTAAAAATTGACGTAACGGTCGACGGTGTAAGAGAGCCCTGGCTGCTCCTCTTCAAAAACGAAACGCACAATCACCCGACTGAGATCGAACCGTTCGGCGGTGCAGCGACCTGCATTGGCGGCGCGATTCGCGACCCGTTGTCCGGCCGCGCCTATGTCTACGGCGCCATGCGCCTGACCGGCGCTGCCGATCCCCGCCGTGCGCTCAGCGAAACGCTGCCCGGAAAGCTCCCTCAGCGCAAAATCGTCACCACGGCGGCCGCGGGATACTCCTCCTATGGCAATCAGATCGGTCTGGCGACCGGCATCGTCGACGAATTGTATCACGACGGCTACGCGGCAAAGCGCATGGAAATCGGCGCGGTCATCGCCGCCGCACCCGCGGACAACGTACGGCGCGAAACGCCCGCCCCCGGCGATGTCGTCATCCTGTTGGGCGGACGGACGGGTCGCGACGGCTGCGGCGGTGCAACCGGCTCCTCCAAGTCCCATACCGTCGAATCTCTGGAAAGCTGCGGTGCGGAGGTTCAGAAGGGCAACGCCCCGGAGGAGCGAAAGCTTCAGCGCCTCTTCCGCAATCCGCAGGCGTCCCGACGCATCAAGCGCTGCAACGACTTTGGCGCAGGCGGCGTTTCCGTCGCGATCGGCGAATTGGCCGACGGATTGGATATCGATCTCAACGCCGTACCCCGAAAATACGATGGACTGGATGGCACCGAATTGGCGATCAGCGAATCTCAGGAGCGTATGGCCGTCGTCGTCGCTCCCGGGGAGGTCGATTCCTTCATCGCCCTCGCGGAGAAAGAAAATGTCGAGGCCACCCCGGTTGCCGCCGTAACGGAGGAGCCGCGGCTCATTATGCGCTGGAATGGCAAAAAAATCGTCGACATTCACCGCTCCTTCCTCAATTCCAACGGAGCCCCGAAGCACGTCGACGTCGTCGTAGCCACTCCGGCGCTGAAGCGCCGGAGCCTCCCCAGGAGCTTTTCCGAGGGTCTTCGAGCGCTGGCACAGGACTTAAACTGCTGCTCAAAGCGGGGTCTCAGCGAGCGCTTCGACTCCACCGTCGGTGCAGGCACGGTGCTGATGCCCTTCGGCGGACGGTACCAACGCACGCCGATTCAAAGCATGGTACACAAGATTTCGGTGGAATCCGGCGATACTCCCGATTGCTCCTTCATGTCCTGGGGCTTCAATCCCCTGCTTTCGGAGCAGAGTCCTTACCACGGCGCCTATCTCGCCGTCGTCGAATCCGTCTGTAAGCTTGTCGCCTCAGGCGCCTCTTTTGAATCGGTCTATCTGAGCTTTCAGGAATACTTTGAACGCCTCGAAAAGGAGCCTGAGCGATGGGGACAGCCGCTCGCCGCACTGTTGGGCGCATTCGAGGCACAGCTGGACCTCGGCATTGCGGCCATCGGCGGCAAGGATTCGATGAGCGGCACCTTTGAAGCGCTGCACGTCCCGCCGACGCTCGTTTCCTTTGCCGTTACAACCGGAAAAACGGATCAGGTTCTGTCGCCCGAATTCAAAGCGCCCGGGCATCTCCTCTACCTCGTCTCGCCAAAAAAGAAAGACGGCGTGCTGCCCGATTCGGCTTCCCTGCACGCACTTTTCCGCTTTGTCACAACGCTCCAGCGCAATGCGGCCGTCGTGTCATCCTATACGCCCGGCATCGGCGGCGTCGCGGAGGCGCTGTTAAAAATGAGTTTTGGCAACCGCATCGGTGCGTATCTGAATCCCGAGCAGCCTCTCGAAACGCTCTTCGACTACCGTTACGGCTCCTTTATCCTCGAAGCCACGGGGGCGCTCTCTCTGACAGAGGAGCAGGCCTCTTTCTTTGATCTGATCCCGCTCGGTGAGACGACGGAAGAAGCGGCGCTGCGCTTCGGTTCGCAGACCGTTCCGGTGGAGGAGCTTCTCCGCCTTTCCGAGGAGACCTTAGAGGAAATCTATCCGACCCGGGTGCCGGTGAAATCCTCGCCCGTACAAAACATTTCCTTTCACGGCCTCTCTTCGGGGAAGTCGCGGCTGCCCTTCGCGCGGCCCCGCGTCCTCATCCCGGTTTTCCCGGGCACCAACTGCGAATACGAGTCCGCAAAAGCCGTCGAAGCCGCTGGCGCGCAGGCGCAGATCTTCGTCGTCCGAAACCGGGATGCCGCTTCGATTCAGCAAAGCGTCGACCGGTTTGCCAAAGAGGCGGACCGCACGCAGATGATCTTTATTCCCGGCGGATTTTCCGGAGGAGATGAACCGGACGGAAGCGGCAAATTTATCACCGCATTCTTCCGAAGCGCGGCCGTCAAAGAGAGCGTAACCCGGCTTCTCGAGGAACGCGACGGGCTGATCTGCGGCATCTGCAACGGCTTTCAGGCGCTCATTAAGCTCGGACTCCTTCCCTATGGACACATCACTGAACCGGAAGAGGACGCGCCGACGCTGACCTTCAACACCATCGCGCGACACCAGTCGAAAATCGTTCGCACCCGAGTCGCTGCAAACCACTCTCCGTGGCTGTCTCTGACCCATGTCGGCGATGTCTTCGATGTGCCGGTTTCACACGGCGAGGGGCGTTTTCTTGCAAGTGATGTGTGGCTTGAACGGCTGAAAGCCAACGGACAGATCGCAACGCAATACGTCGATCTGAACGGTCAGGCAACACAGGATATTCAGTATAACCCGAACGGCTCCGTTCTCGCAATCGAGGGCATCACGTCGCCCGACGGCCGCGTATTTGGTAAAATGGGACATAGCGAACGCATCGGAAAGGGACTTTATCAGAACGTCCCGGGTGTTTATGATCTGAAAATGTTTGAAGCTGCTGTACGTTATTTCCAATCCTGAGGAGGGAAGCATGAGTTACAAAACCGATATTGAAATTGCACAGGAATGCGCGCTGCGCCCCATTGAAGAGATCGCAGCCCGCGCTCATGTTGCCGAAAAATACGTCGAGCCCTACGGCCGGAATAAGGCCAAAATCGATCTTTCCCTTCTGAAGGAAACCGAGAGAGCGGATGGGCGCCTCGTTCTCGTCACTGCCATCACGCCGACACCGGCCGGCGAGGGAAAAACGACGACGACGATCGGCCTGGCCGATGGCCTGCGCCGAATCGGAAAGGATGTCACAGTCGCACTGCGCGAACCGTCTCTCGGGCCGGTATTCGGTGTTAAGGGCGGTGCCGCCGGCGGCGGCTATGCTCAGGTCGTCCCCATGGAGGAGATCAATCTCCACTTTACGGGCGATTTCCACGCCATCGGCGCCGCAAACAACCTCCTGGCCGCTCTTCTGGACAACCACATTCAGCAGGGCAATGCGCTCGGCATTGACGTCAGAAAAATCACGTGGAAGCGCTGCGTCGATATGAACGACCGTCAGCTGCGCTTTCTGGTCGACGGCTTAGGCGGCAAGGCGAACGGCGTGCCCCGCGAGGATGGCTTTGATATTACCGTCGCTTCGGAAATCATGGCGGTATTTTGCCTCGCAGATTCCATTACGGATCTGAAGGAACGGCTCTCGCGCATCATCGTCGGATATACCTATGACGATCGTCCCGTAACCGCAGGAGATCTCAAGGCCGTCGGCGCGATGGCCGCTCTGCTGAAGGATGCGCTGAAGCCGAATTTAGTCCAGACGCTGGAGGGCACGCCCGCCTTTGTGCACGGCGGCCCCTTCGCCAACATCGCCCACGGCTGCAACTCCGTCATCGCCACGCGCATGGCGCTGAAAATGGGCGACTACACCGTAACCGAAGCCGGCTTCGGCGCCGATCTCGGAGCCGAAAAATTTCTCGATATCAAGTGCCGCATGACGGGGCTCGTCCCGGACGCGGTCGTCCTCGTCGCAACGGTGCGCGCATTGAAGATGCACGGCGGTCTCCCGAAGAAAGAGCTTGCCGGTGAAAATGTGGATGCACTGGAAAAAGGGCTGCCCAACCTTCTTCGCCACGTATCCAACATCACCGACGTCTATCATCTGCCCTGCGTGGTTGCCGTTAACCGGTTTCCGACGGACACCGATGCGGAAATTTCCTGCATCATTGAGCGCTGCCGCGCTTTGGGCGTCAATGTGGTTCTGTCCACGGTGTGGGCGGACGGCGGCGCCGGCGGCGAAGCGCTGGCACAGGAGGTGGTGCGCCTCTGCGAAGGCGAACACGCTCCCTTTACGTTCGCCTATGACAG
>JAEXCD010000062.1 GCA_023393715.1 Bacillota bacterium | reverse complement strand
CCCCTCGGCCAGGCTGCGACGCATTTCGTGATTTCCGTAAACGTAGTACGTAGGAATTTCCCGGCTGAATGTCGCTAAAAAACGAATCACCGGGGCTGTATCCTTCGTCGACGCATCGACCAGATCCCCCGTAATCACGACGATATCCGGCTTTTGCGCCTCAATTTCCGCACGCAGCGCCTCGCCGTCCTTCCCGTACAGCTTGCTGTGCAGGTCGCTGATTTGAACAATACGGAAGCCCTCAAAGGCGGCCGGTATTTTTCGCGATTGAACCGTCGCCTCGGTCACGACAAAACGCATATTCGATCGATAAAAGAAAACAAAAAGGAGAAGCAGCAGCACCAGAGAAAAAAGAATTCTCCGTCGCCGCACCGTCTGTGGCTGCCAGTTTTTCGGGACCTTCCGCCGCCTTTTCTGCATAAAGCTCGCTCTCCTCTAAATCCTTTTCTTCGCATTCTTCTCTTTTCATGCTACTCATCACACCGCGAAAAGTCAACTGTTGATCTTTTCACAATTCAATAAAAATCCGCTATAATAGAGTATACAGAGGATAAGGTTTTACTGTTAAATAATATCTGAGGAGAGGTTATGCTTACTGTTGAACGTCAAGCCGATATCTACGCCTATATTTCACTAAAGGGCTCGGTTTCCATCCACGAGCTGGCACAAAAATACCGCGTTTCCGATCAGACCATCCGGCGCGATCTCCGTCAGCTCGAGCAAAAGGGACAGGTCATCATCACCTTTGGCGGCGCCTACATTCCCGAGATGGAATTCCCCAACTACAACGTCAATATCCAGGTGCGCCGCTCCCTGGCCATGCTGGAAAAAAAGGCCATCGCCCTTCTGACGCTTCCGCTGTTTAACGACAACGATTTTGTTTATTTTGACCACTCGACGACGATGATTTCCGTCGCGGAGCTCATCGCCCAGCAGGCGGATTACCCTCACCACTTCACCGTCGTGACGAACTCCTACGTCATCGCCCAGATACTCCAAAACCAGCCGACGATTCGCGTCATCCTGCTCGGCGGAAACGTAGATTCCACAAACGGGTGCACCTCGGGCCCCGACACCTATCAGGCGCTGCATCGCTACCACTTCAGCAAATCCTTTTTGAGCTGCAGCTCCCTGTCGCTCGAACAGGGGATCACCGATTCGAATCTCGAGATGAAGACCATTCGCGAAACGGCACTGCACCAGTCGGTTGAGCGCTATCTTCTCGTCGACCACACGAAATTCAACTCGGCCTCCTCCTTTCAGCTCTGCTCCATTCAGGATCTGCATGGAATTATTACGGATTCCCCTGTTCCGCCCGAATGGGAAAAATACTTAGCCGAGCACAATATTCAATTACTCACCTCTCCGAACTTTCCCGAGCAAAAACGCGAAATTGAAAACGGCGCCCGATCTTAGGGCGCCGTTTTATGATATGTCAGGGCTCTGTTTTTCTCGAGGATGCGGTTTACTGACCGTAGGATTCAAATTTGACGAGCATGCGCTCCATTTCCTCATCGTCCAAAATCTTCGGCACACCGGCTGCACGCGCGATCAAGTACGTCTGCGAGCATTGCTCGACCATGCGCGCCACGCCGAAGGCGCTCTTCAGATTTCCCGCAAACGTGATCTGTCCGTGGTTGGCCAGAAGGCAGGCGCGACGTCCCTGCATCGCCTTTACCGCCGCTTCGCCGATTTCCTTCGTTCCGAACGTCGCATACTCCGAGCAGCGGACATTGTTGCCGCCGCCGTCGGCGACGAGGTAGTTCGAAGCCGGCAAATCCTCACGCAAAATCGACAGCGCCGTCGCATAGGTGGAGTGGCAGTGGAACACCGCGTTGGCCTGCGGAAAGTTCACATAAATCAGGCGGTGCATCTCCATTTCACTCGAGGGCTTGCAGTTTCCTTCGACGATATTTCCCTCGATATCCAGAACGACGACATCCTCCGGCTCGGTTTCGAAATAATCGATGCCGCTCGGGCTGATGCACCACAGCCCCTCTTCACGGTTATAGACGGAAACATTGCCGCCCGTGCCCTGCGTCAGCCCCTCCGTAATCATCTTTTTCCCGTATTCAACAACCAGTTCTCTTTCCTTTTGAAGTAACATTCTATTGCTCCACCTTTCTAAGCAGCCTATCCATTTCTTCCCAGCATCCACGAAATTCCTCAATCTGCGGCATCGTCCGAGGCTCAATAATCTCATCAAGCCTGCGTTCCTGCTCCGGCAGGTGTAAAAATCTTCGACAGATCCGGGCTAATCCGTAAAAAGTACTTTCCTCAAATCCCTGCAAACGAATGAGAGGGCGCTGTAACAGGGCGCTGACCCATTCCGTGAAAACCGACGAACGGAAGCTGCCGCCGCCGACATAAATTCGCCCCGCTGATTTCTTTCCCGCCTCCAGGCGCTGTATCTGCACCGCAAGCGCAACCGCATGGTCCGCTAAAATGCCCATCGCAAAATCCGCCGCCAGTTGCTGCGGCTGAAGCGGCGTTTCGACGAAAAACGCACCCCTCGGACGATTTTGATGATTTCGCGCGACCTGCGAGGTCAGCTGTGCAACGACGGGGATGCGCTCAGCTCTCCGATAATAGCACTCTAGCTGTTCATATGTCCAATCTTTTAGCATGGATTCCTTCCACAGCTGATAATTCAGCCCTGCGATGCCCGGATTCGCCTCGCGAAACACGCGATGCCCGCCGAGATCGGCATCCATCCAAAAGCCGCGATCGCGATCGGAATCGAACCGATCCACCAGCTCCAAAACCGGCGAGGTCGTGCCCGCCAGCGCGACCAGATCGCCCGCCTCGAGGTCGAATGCGCTCATGCCGACCTGCGTATCCGCGCCGCCGACGACGTAGGGAAATGCGGCCCTCCGATATCCGATCCGTTCGAGAAAATCGCTCCGTACCGCGCCAAGCGACGTCCCCGAGGACAGGAGCGGCGGTAATTTTTCCGCGTCCACCTCAAAGGCCTGAATCAGCTCCTGAGACCACGTGCGCTGTGCGATATCGTACAGCAGTGACTCCGTTGCCTGCGAATACTCCATTCCGCTCTTTCCCGTCATCCACGCGCCCACGCCCTCGCTGAAGCCGACCACGGCTCGAATGCGCCTGTAGCGCTGCAGGTGGTTTCTTTTGAGCTGATACAGCTTTGGAGCTAAAAAATCCTCCGTCAACGGCTTCCCGGCAACCGGAAAAACGTCGGGGACAAGCCGCTGCTTCAACGACGCGACGATTGCTTCGTCCGCATTTTCCGTATTGAGAAACAGCTCGCACACCTGTCCCTTCTCATCCAGTGCGACAAAGCTTTGCCGCGCCGAATCGACGCTGACCGCCGTGATGGTAAAATCGGGCGCCTGTATAAGCAATCCGCGGATCGTCTCCTCCAGCCTCTCGACAAAGCAGCGCCACCGGCGAACCGGCTCTTCGCGCTTTTCATGCAGCGCCGCATTGGGAAATGCCGACAGGCAATGCATCTCGCCCGCCTGAGTACACAGGCCGACACGCGTGCTCCCCGTGCCGATATCGATCAACAGGAATCCCTTCATGCTCGTTCTTCCAACCCCTTTGCATTGTAGACAACCGCGCGCCCCCGCTCCCCGCGGGCAAAACGCAGAATGCGATCCGTCAGGATGCGGGACTGGTGGTCGGCAATCTCATAGGTCGAGCCGCAGATGTGCGGCGTCACAAGGCAATTCTCCAGCTCGAAGAAGCGCCGGTCCGACGCCTCCGGCGGCTCGTTTTCGAACACGTCGATCACAGCCCCGCGAATCGTCTTCTCCTTGAGCAGACGGTACAACGCGTCGCAGTCGACGACCCCCGCCCGAGCCGTGTTGACGAACAGGGCGTGGGGTGCGATATGCGACAACATCGTCTCGGTAATCATCCCCCTGGTCTGCTCGTTGAGCGGCAGATGAAGCGAGATGATATCGGCATCCTCGAACAGTGACTCGATGCTTTCCCTTTTCACCGACGGAAAATCCGTTTGCTCCACGAAGGGATCAAAATAGGTGATGTCGCATTCGAAGGGTCGAAGCAAACGCGCAATATGCTGCGGCACCGCGCCCATCCCGACAAACGCGACGCGCTTGTACATCAGCTCGTTGCCCATCCACAGGTGATACGGAGTCGTGCCCTTCACCCAGCCGCCATCCTTCATCCAGCGAATGGCCGGCGAGATATTCCGCATGGCGCCGATCACCAGTGCGAGCCACATCTCCGCGACCGCCTGTGCATTTCGCCCGGGTGTACACAGCAGCGGCACGCCGTACCTGCTGCATGCAGCGACGTCGATATTTTCCGGCGTCGCACGGCAGTCGCCCACCCATTGCAGGCGGCCGTACCCGGCCAGAACCTTCTCCTGCACCTCATCCAGCTCGGTAATCAGGGCGTCCGGCTGCTGACGGAGCAGCTCCGCCAAAAGCTCATCCTCATACCATCTCCTCCCCGTCGTATTCCACGGATCAAAGACGATTTCATCAAATAAGGTACTCAGCGCAGCCAAGTCCTCTTCTCGCATCGGTGCGCGAACCAGCAATTTCATTTTTCACCTCGTCCAAAATAGCGTTCTGTCAATTCGGCAATCGTCGCGGCTCGGTCGTACCGATCGCTGCCGAGCACCAGCTCCCGGCCCAGAAGGAATAATTGCCTCTGGAACGCCGCACCGTTTTCGGTCTGCTCGGCAAGCTCGATTTCCCTCGTCTTGGTATCCCCGATCGTCCGGCGTATGATTTCCGTCCCGGCATAGGCAAGCGTATCGCGCCGAATGCTTTGAATAAACTCCGCCGCAAAAAGGCCGTTCTGCGTCTCCAGCATCGGAGTCTGACACATCAGCTCAAACAGATGCGCTTCGAAAACCCGAATCGTCTCCTCCATCGCGCGGCGCAGCCACGCCATAAACGTCGCGTCCGCATGCTGATGCCACGCCTTGGCCGCATACGCGATCACAAAGTGCGCCACGACGTTGCCGACGTCATAGCCCACCGGGCCGTAAAAGGCAAACTCACTGTCGATGACCTTTGTATCGTCCTCCGTGACAAAGATCGACCCGGAATGCAGATCGCCGTGAAGCAACGCTTCGTGCCAGTTCATAAACCGGAACCGCAGCTGCCCGATTTTCGCGAGCAAAGCCGGATCCTGCTCCGTCAGCCACCGGATAAAAAGGTCGTTTTCTCCGGCAATGCGGTTGCGGCCTTTGTAATCGCCATAAGGCTCGGTGAACACGAGATCCTCCGAAATATCGCACATCGCCGGATTGACAAAAAAGCGATCCTCCGCCTTCTTTTTCTCCGGCGACAGGGAAAGATCCGATGTACGAAACGCCATCTCCGCGCAGTAGCGGCCGATCTGCTCCGGCAGCTTCGGCAAAATCCGCTCCGCCTCAAGCGCGTAGCGCAGGTTCTGATGCGTCCCGATATCCTCCATCAGCACCGCGTTCTTCTCCGCGTCAAAGCAGAAAATCTCCGGAATGCGATCGGGATCAACCGCGCGGGCGCGCTGTAAATAAGCCACCTCCAGGTGAATACGATCCGTCGTCAGATCACGCCCCGAGGAGCGCAGCGTCCCCGTCGCCACCTTCAGAATTACGGATTGCCCCTTCGGAGAGCGCACGCGATAGACATAGTTAATGTTGCCGTCGCCGATCTCTTCGATCTCAAGGCGCTCTTCGCCCCGAAACGGTTCATAGGATTGTTTTACAAATTGCGTAATTTCTTCATTCGACCAGGATACACTCATCGACGTGCTTCCTTTCTCTTTTCCAAAAACGCACGAATCCGCGTCACAAGCCGCTCCGTACTCAATCCGTAATCCTCGAGCAGCTGCTCCTCGTCGCCGGACTTGCCAAACGCGTCCTCGACGCCGATGCGCAAAAGCGGCGCGCCCGGTTCCTCCGACAACACCTCCGCCACGGCAGAGCCCATGCCGGTATAGATATTGTGCTCCTCCATACTCACGAGACACGCCGTTTCCCGCGACGCGGCCAAAATGCGTGCACGGTCGATCGGCTTAACGCAATACACGTCGATCACGCGCACCGAGATGCCCTCTTCCTCCAGCCGCGCCGCGCAGTCCATCGCGCGCTCGACCATGAGCCCGCAGGCAAAAATCGTCACATCGTCGCCCGACCGCAGCAGATGCGAGCCGCCCAAATGCACCTCGGCTTCCGGATCGGTGATGTTCCGCCCCTCATACCGGCTCAGGCGAATATAGGCCGGGCCGTCCAACGATGCGGAAAGCCGCACCAGCTTTTCGGTATCGTACTGATCCGCGGGAACGAACACCTTCATATTGGGCAGCACCCGCATCAAGCCGATATCCTCCAGACACTGGTGCGTCGCGCCGTCCTTGCCCACGGTCAGTCCGGCATGCGTCCCGGCTAAAACGACATTCACATTCGGATAGCAAACCGAATTTCGAATCTGCTCAAAGGCGCGCCCCGCCAGAAACATCGCAAAGGAATGTACATACGGTTTTTTCCCGCATGTCGCCATCCCCGCCGCAACGCCGACCATGTTTGCTTCGGCGATGCCGACATTAAAATGGCGGTCGGGGTAGCGCTCCGCAAAGGCATCCGTTCTCGTGCAGCAGCCTAAATCGGCGTCCAGTGCGACGATGCGCTCGTCGGCGCCGATTTCGAGCAGCGCCTTTCCATACGCGACGCGCGTTGCGATTTTTTCGTCACTCACCGCGCACCTCCTGTTCCAGCTCCTGAATCCGACGGCACAGCTCCTGCCTTCCCCGCTCGTACTCTTCCCGGTTCGGCGTTTCCCCGTGCCACTTTCCATCGTCCTCCATAAACGAAATACCGCGCCCCTTAATCGTCTTCGCCACGATGCACTGAGGGCGATCGCCCGCCGTCCGCGTGCCTTCCAGCGCACGGCGGATCTGCGAAAAGTCGTGCCCGTCGATCGTTTGAACCGCCCACCCGAACGCGCGAAACTTCTCTTCGATCGGATACACGTTCATGATATCTCCCACACGGCCATCGATTTGCAGGTCGTTGTTGTCCAAAATCAGCACGAGCCGCCCCAGCCGATAATGTGCGGCGCACATGGCCGCCTCCCAGATCTGCCCCTCCTGCATCTCGCCGTCGCCGACGAGGGCAAATACGCGGGCCGCGCGCTGATCGGAGCGGTTCGCCAGCGCCATCCCCACCGCAGCGGAGAAGCCCTGGCCGAGCGAGCCCGTCGACATATCGACGCCGGGAACGTGGTACTCTGCATGTCCGGAAAGACGGCTGTCCGCCCTGCGAAAGCCGGAGAGCTCTTCCCTTGGAAAAAAGCCGCGGCGGGCAAGCACCGAATACAGCGCCGGCGTGCAGTGCCCCTTCGAGAGCACCAGACGGTCCCGCTCCGCCCAATCCGGCCGTTCGGGGTCAATCCTCATTTCCGTAAAATACAGCGCCGTCAGTACATCCGTCGCCGAGAGCGAGCCGCCGATGTGTCCCGAATCCGCCCGAAACACCATCTCGAGCTCGTCCAGGCGGATCTTTGCCGCCAAAAGCGCCAGCTGTCGGTCCGAAAGCGCCGCATACGCTCCTTGAATAGCATGCTCCATCGCTTGCCTCCTCAACCGCCAAGATAGGATTCGATCAACGAACGATCCTGAATGAGAACAGACGCCTTCTCCTCGCGGACGACGCGTCCGACGCTCAGCACGTATGCGCGATCCGCCACCTCCAGCCCTTTGTACGCGTTCTGCTCCACCAGAAGAACAGAAATGCCGCGCGAGCGAATCGCATCGAACACTTCAAAAATCGTGTTGACGATCAGGGGCGCCAGCCCCAGAGACGGCTCGTCAAATAAAATCAGCTTCGGCTTCCCCATAATGCCGCGCCCGATCGCCAGCATCTGCTGCTCGCCGCCCGACAGGTGCCCGCCGTACTGCTTTCGGCGCTCCCTGAGAATGGGAAAGAGGCTGTACACCCAATCCAGATCCTCCTGATAGGAGGTATCCCGCGTGCGAAGATATCCGCCCACGGTCAGATTTTCCTCTACGGTCAGCTCCGGAAAAATCAGCCGCCCCTCCGGAACATGAATCAGGCCTTCCTTGACCAGACTGTACGGCTTGCTCGGAATGGACTTGCCCATAAAGGAAATGTCGCCCGATTTAACCGGCATCGCCGCAGAAATGCATTTCAGCAGGGTTGTTTTCCCTGCGCCGTTTGCGCCGAGCACCGAGACGATTTCGCCTGTGCCGACCTCGATGCTGACCTGGTCGAGCGCACGGATGCCGCCATACGCCGCCGTAATATTATTTACCTTCAGCATGCTCGACCGCCTCCTCTCCCAAATAGGCGCGAATCACCTCTGGATTCTTCTTGATCTCATCCGGCGTACCCGAGGCAATCGTCGTTCCGAAATTGAGCACGGTACATTCGTCGCACAGATTAAACACGACGTCCATGTGATGCTCGATCATCAGGATCGTCACGTCAAAACGCTCCTTAATCTGCTGAATAAAGCGCACGAGCCCGATCGATTCCTCCACGTTCATCCCCGCCGCCGGTTCATCGAGCAAAAGAAGCTTCGGGTTCAGCGCCAATGCGCGCGCGATTTCCAGCTTTCGCTGATGGCCGTAGGGCAGGCTGCCCGCAATTGATTTTTCATACTCCGACAGACCGACGGTCTCCAGCAGATAGCGCGCGTTTTCGATCGCCTTTTGCTCCTCGGAACGGAATTTCTTCGTGCGGAAGGTCGACTCGAAAAGACCGTAGCTCAGTAACCCGTGATTCGCCAAAAGCACGTTTTGCAGCGCGCTGAGCTTGGTAAACAGACGAATATTCTGGAACGTGCGGCCAATCCCCATTTTCGCAATATCCTGCGGCTTCTTCCCCGAGATATCCGCTCCCTGAAAGAGGATGCGCCCCTCTGTCGGCTCGTAGATGCCGGTAATGACGTTAAAGATCGTCGTCTTGCCCGCGCCGTTCGGTCCGATCAGGCCGTAAATTTTTCCTTCGTCGAGCGTCAGCTGAAAGCCGTTGATCGCCTTGACGCCGCCAAAATGCTTGCTGAGCGTTTCAATCTTCAGCAGCTCACTCATCGCGCTTCACCTCCTCCGATTCCGATCCTTTTTTCGCCGCCGCCTGAGGCTCTTTTTTCCCGAAGAACCGGCGAATCAGATGAAATTCACGGTATCCGTACAGTCCGTCCGGCTTGAAGACGATGAGACACACCACGGCGACACCGTATACCAGCATACGGTAATCCGCGAGGCTTCGGAAAATTTCCGGCAACAGCGTAATGATGAGCGTGCCCATCACCGATCCGGTCAGGCTGCCCAGGCCGCCGATCACCGCGGTAATCGTCAGCTCCGCCGACTTCGGCAGGTTGAACATGACCGGCGAAATAAACGTCAGACTGTGTGCGTACAGACCGCCGGCCCAGCCGGCAAAGATCGCGCTGACGACAAAGGCCATCACCTTTGTTTTCATCGGATCGATTCCGACCGCCTGCGCGGCAATCTCCTGCTCGCGTATGCCCGTCATCGACCGCCCGTATTTCGAGTGAATCAGGTTCCACGCAAAGACAAAAACCACGATCGCACTGATCACGGAAAAGGGCAGTGATGCGCTCTTGGCAATTCCCGCCATCCCCTGCGCGCCTCCGGTAATCGGCGCGATATAGTTAAACAGGACGCGGACGCCTTCGCCAAAGCCGAGGGTCGTAATCAGGAAATAATCGCCGTCCAGCCGCAGCGTCAAGCGTCCGAGCAGATAGGCGACGACGCCGGCCATCACCGCGCCGGCGATCATGGCAACAAAAAAGGGCACATGGTAATTTTTCGTCAGTATGGCCGAGGTATAGGCGCCGATCGCCATAAATCCGGCGTTGCCGAACGAGAACAGGCGCGTAAACCCCGTCATAACCGAAACGCCCAATACGGCGATCAGATTGATGCATACCGTGATGATGACTCCTTCAAAATAGATATTCATAATCACCTCACGCCTTATCTTTTACATTAACGCCCATCAGGCCCGACGGCTTGACGAGAAGAATGACGATCAGAAGCCCGAAGGTAAAGAGATCCCGCAGACCCGAGCTGAGATAACCCGAAACCAGAGTCTCCAGAACGCCGATTAAAAACGCACCCAAAATCGCGCCCCGCACGCTGCCCAGACCGCCGAGAACAGAGGAAATAAAGGCCTTCAGCGCGATATTGCCCATCGTCGGGTACACCGTATACTTCATGCCGAGCAGCATTCCTGCCGACCCGGCCAAAAATCCCGCAATCATAAAGACCAATGAATAATACCAATCGATGTTAATCCCCATCAGCGACGCCGTATAGGAATTTGATGCAACGGCACGAATGCCCAGACCGACCTTGCTTCGGTAAATCACGCGATCCAGAATAATCAGCAGAACCACGGACAGAATCAGCGAGCCCAGATCCAGCACGCTGATCGCCAGCGGCCCGATGTGCAAAACTGCAGACGTGATCTCGGGAAACACCCGAAACTTAGAGGAAAACAGCAGATTCGCCGTATTCTGATAAACGATGGACAGCCCCATCGCCGCGATCATAAGAAACATCGTCGGAGAGTGATGATCTCGAATCCGCTTGTAGGCAATCTTTTCATTCAAAACGCTGAATGTGCCGGCCGCCGCCACACCTAAAATCATCGCCACCGGATAGGGGATAAACTCAAGTCCGAGCAGAAGCACGGCAATATACGCCCCTGCCATCGCCACTTCTCCATGCGCCCAGTTTGAAAAGCCCAGCAGACTATAGATCAACGCATAACCGGTTGCCAAAAGCGCATAGGTGCCGCCGATGGAAAAACCGATAATCAACTGTTGAAAAAATAGCACCATAACTTACTCCTGTAATTTTTCCGCCACCGGGTATCCGGTGGCGGAGTTCGCTTCGCTTAATTTGCAGGGTTGTATACCTCAATAAATTCAATCGTCGCTCCGGAAATCTTAAAGATCGCAGCGTCTCTTGCCGGATCGTGCGTCGCCGGGTCGACCGCCATGGTTCCGAGCAGGCCCTTAAACTCGGCCGTGCCTTCCAGCCCCTCGCGGATCGCATCGCGCTCAGCGGAATTCTTCTGCTCAATGACCTGCTTGATCCACATCACGCCGTCGTATCCGAACAGACACTCGGCCTCCGCCGTGATCTTGTATTCCTTTTCATAGCGGTCCTTGAATTCCTTCGCCTCCGGCGTATTAAATCCGGTACGCGAGCAGAAGTACGAGCCCTCTACCGAACCCTTTGCAAGCTCCGGCAGATCCTGAGAATCCCAGCCGTCTGCGCCCAGGAAGACGCATTCGATTCCGAGCTCTCTCGCCTGACCCGTGATCAGCGCGACGTCCTTGTAAATCCACGGAAGGAACAGCACATCCGGGTTGGCTTCCTTAATCTTGGACAGCTGCGAACGGAAATCCTGATCGCCGCTCGATGCGCTCTCGTCGGCCACGATTTCGCCGCCGAGCTTCGTGTATTCTTCTACTAAGTACTGCTTGATTCCCGTCGAATACGAATCGGCGATGTTCGTCAAAATCGCGCCCTTTTTCGCTTCCAGCTTATTTACCGCGTATGCGGCGAGCACCTTGCCCTGATACGGATCGGTAAAGCCGATGCGGAACGAGTACGGGTGAAGCTTTCCATCCTCGCCGACCGTGACCAGCGGGCTCGAAGCAGCGGTAGCGATCAACGGAAGCTTGTTGGCATCCGCAATCTCCGCCATCGGAATGTTGCAGCTCGAGAAGTTCGTGCCGACGACGGCAACGACATCGCCCGTAACCAGCTTGTTCAATGCGTTGACCGAATCCATCGGATCGCCCTTGCCGTCGTACCCGACGATTTCGACCTGCTTGCCCAGCAATCCGCCCGCTGCGTTGATATCATCTGCAGCCATCTTCATGCCGTTCAATCCGGCCTGTCCCCACAGCGCCGTCTCACCGGACAGAGCGCCGACATAGCCGATCTTGATGACGTCGCCCGACGCAGCCGCTCCGGAAGAAGTTGCTTCCGATTCTTTTGCCGGTTCTGAAGTGGATGCGCTCTGCTGCGCGCCACCGCCGCAAGCGCTCAACGCCAGGAGCGCCGCCAATAATAATGCACTTAGTTTTTTCATTTTCTCCTCCAAAATCAATTCATTGCTTTAAGAAACGACCGTCCTCCGCTTCATTACGTGTAATCGTTTTCTGATCAACACCACCTTTCTTGATTCCGAAATTTTTGTATCGAAGAATACTAAGCGTCCAAGCTGCTGCAAAAGTCAGGAGATACCCTTTTGGCATCAATCCCTTGTCTTGTCGAATGTATCTTACTACAATTCAACACTAATGTAAATCTTAAGCCAATAATTCCCCATATTTTTCCTCAAAATGTTGAATTGTGTTGAAATTTGGATTATTTTTGTCATTTTTGACTTGCCGCAAAAAAACTAACGCAATCAATAAAGTCCTTTATTTTCTGTCACCCTTCTTCCGTCCGGAACGCTGCTCTATATTAAAAAGTCGTCGCGTCCTGCTTCCGCACCGTTTCAGTATTTCGTTTTCCTGTTTGCACAACGATTTCTGATAATATCTAAAAAAGAGAGGACGCTCTCAAGAGCTCCTCTCTTCTGTACGACGCACTCATAAATAATCCATCGGATCGACACGCCCGCTTTTTACGTAGTATTCAAAATGAAGATGCGGCCCCGTCGAATTTCCCGTCGAGCCGATATAACCGATGATCTGACCCTTTTCAACGTGCTCTCCAACACAGCAACTAAAGCCGGAAAGATGTGCATACAACGAGCTGTTTCCATCATCGTGGGCCAACCTGATACAATTTCCGTACCCTCCGTCATACGACGCCGACTGTATTCGCACAGCCATTGTGATTCAATCGGTACATTTTCCCGTCGATTTTCTGCAGACCCGTCCACGCATGGTCGGCCGGCGCCTTTGGCGATTTCTCCGCCGATATCTCCGATTCTTCACTCGGACCGCCGCCCTGCTCCCGATCCTGCGCCGACTCGCCCAGCGATTCCTCTGCCTGTACCGATTCGACCTCTTCCGACTCCGCCGACCCGGCTGACACCGGGAAGGAAAAGAGCACGGTCACTAATGCTGCGCCCACGACGGGTCAAAACCATTTTCCTGTTTTTCTCAAATCTTCCTCCATGTTCCGCTACTGTTAGTTCCTGCGCACGCGCCGCATTGTCGACGACGGAATGCCCAGCTCTTCGCGATACTTCGTCACCGTCCGCCGGGACACCGGAAGCTGTACCGCCTCCAGCGCACGTCGAAGGCTCTCGTCGGAGAGCGGCTTAGCCGGATCCTCGGATCGGACAAAGCGTTCGATGTAGCGTTTGACGCTGCTGCTCGAAATTTCCCCGCTTTGCTTTGTCTGAATCGACGCCGTAAACAGGCTTTTCAGGACTACAATGCGTCCGCCGAAGGACACCGCTTTTCCTTTGATCGCTCGACTGATCGTCGAAGTATGTACGTCCAGAGCATCGGCCACCTCACTCATCGTCATCGGCTGAAGCGCTGCGCTATGTATGAAAAAGTCGCGCTGTCGGACAATGATTTCTTCCAATACGCGTTCAATCGTGCGCCGTCGGTTTTCCACAAACTGCAGCACCGACTCCCCGCGCGCCTCCTGTTTTTTGAGATATTTGAGATCCTCTCCCCTTCCGGAGGACTGCAGGAGATTTTTCGCCTGCGCATCCAATTGAACCCTCGGCAAAAACCGGTCATTCATCGTCACAGTGATCTGTTCCCCGTCGACCTCGATCAGCGCTTCGGGCACGCGATACTCCGCGCGCTGTCCGTTGCCGTAGCCCTGTGAGGGGATCGGATTGAGCCGGCATACCGCATCGGCCGCCTCATGCGCCTGTCTGCAGGAGCAGCCCAGAAGATTGGCAATCCCGGGATAATCGCGGCGCGCCAGCAACGGCAATCCGCGCTTCACCAACGCCACCGTGTGCGCATTGAACGGACCGACCTCCATCAGCTGCAGCAGCAGACACTCGCTCAGCGTTCGCGCCCCAACCCCCGTCGGCTGAAGGCTCTGCACCGCATACAGCGCCTGTTCGAGATCGAAAATCGGCACGCCCAGCTCCTTCGCCAATTCCCCGAGCTCAAAATCGAAATAGCCCTTTTCATTGAGACAGTCGATCAGATACAGGCTCAGCTGACGCATGGTCTCATTGGGAAAGGACATTTGACGCACCTGCTCCCGCAGCATCTCCGAAAAATCGCCCGATTCCTCCGATATGTTTTCCAAAAAGGCACGTTTTCGATCTCCGTCGGCATCCCCGCACGTGAAAAAATCGAGCGGCTCCGGCGGTTCGAACAAAAACTCGACCTGCTCCCCCTCCCGGGGCCTCTCCCACTCCTCCTGCGCGTCGCCGGAGGCGGGAAGCGAGGCTCCCTCATCGGATTCATAGGTCAATTCCAGCAGCGGATTCGACAAAACCTCTTCCTGTATGTATTCGCGCAATTCGACCAGATCCATCTGCAGAATGGATAAGGATTGACGCATGGTCTGGGTTAAGACCAAACGCTGTTCCATGCGCTGCGAAGTTCGTAATTCCATGTTGCACTCCCCCAGTCTGTCATCGGCATCCCCGGTGATGTCCCTTCATAGTATAACATATGCCCGTCCGATATATGCCCTTCGAGTCTTTTGCATCTACGGCGAAATTGTGGTATCCTTATTTAGTAATTTGTGCCATTAGCGCAGAGGAAGCGCGTCAGTCTCCGGAACTGAAGGCCGCAGGTTCGAATCCTGCATGGCACGCCACGACCGCATCCCATTGAGCAGCTTCCTGCTCGATGGGATTTTTTATTCGTGTACCACGTCAATCTGGCACATCTTCATCGCCTGAAGCGCGGTGTGGTGACGTTCCGGCGTCACTCCGGCGCAGCACGACGCATCGACGGTGACCGGCACCTCCGGCAAAAACGCCTTGAGCAGCAATGCGTTGGAAATAACACAGATATCCGTGCAAAGGCCGACTAAAATGATTTCGTCGATCGGTTCGCTGCGATTCAGCTCCCGCAGCTCCTGAGCCAGCTGCGTCGAGCCAAAGCCCGGCTTGTCGACGATGCGCGCCGCCGCGCTCGCCTCGGTCAGCGCCGGACAAATCCGCCATCCCTCGCTGCCCTCAATGCAGTGCGGCACCGGAAGGCGCCGCCCCTCCTGGGACTCGAGGTAGTCCGCGGAGTGGGTATCACGCGTAAAAAACACGCGCCCGGAAAAATGGCGAATCTTCTCCCGCACCTTGGGCACAATCGAAACCGCTTCCTTCGTCCCAAGGGCACCGTCGATAAAGTCGTTTTGCATATCGACGACGATCAAAACCTTCATCTCGACTCCTTTCGCACGCTGAATTCACAGCCGCAATAGTCCTGCCGGTACAGTCCGTATTCGCGGCTCAGCTCCAGACTTCGTTTATATCCGTCCCGTTTTTTGAATTCCCCGGGTAAAAAACAAACGCCGTATTCCTTTTCCAGCTCCGCCCCGATGGTATTGATGCGCACGGCATCCTTGTGCGGCGATACGGACAGCGTGGTCGTGAACCAGTCGAATCCGTGTTTGGCGGCATACTGCGCCGCACAGCGCATGCGGAGACGATAGCACACCGTACACCGCCCTCCCCGCTCCGGCTCGCGCTCCAGCCCCTTCACGGCATCGTAAAACATCTCCGGCTCGTAAGGCGCTTCGACGAACCGCACCGCGCCCGGCCGCGCCTGCTCCAGAAACAGGCGAAGCTCCTCCCGCCGCCGGTGATATTCCTCAGCAGGCCAGATGTTGGGATTCGCATAGAGAACCGTCACGTCAAAATGGGCGCAGAGCACCTCTAACACCGAGCTGGAGCAGGGGCCGCAGCACGCGTGTAAGAGAAGCGCCGGACACGTCGACCCGAGCTTCTCAATAATCGCATCCATCTGGCGCACATAGTTTCGATCCTCGCCCATCGAATTCCTCCTCTACGCCGCGCCCCGGCGAAGGGCGTTGAACGGCTTTTTATAACGTCTCTCGAATTGTATCACGTTTTGCCGGAAAAGCCGAAGCGGAAAAACAAAATTCCCGGCGGGACGCTGCCGGGAATTTCGTAACATATTCAGGACTCGGTTCGCTGCTATGCGCCTTCCTGGCGATTTTCGATATTAGCAGCAGCTCTTGCTGTCCGGGTTCGTAACGTCATCGTTAATCGGATTTCCCGGCTCTTCATCCTTGTGGAAGCCCTCGACGATGAGCCAGAGGACAATACCGCTGATCAGGCCGATCGTCGGCCCCTGAATCGCCATGATCACCGC
>JAEXCD010000044.1 GCA_023393715.1 Bacillota bacterium | reverse complement strand
GATTTATCCGACGGCGATTTTTCAGCGCATTCTTTTGAAGGCGGAGGACGAGGCGAAGGCCATGGGCGACAGCTACATCTCTGTCGAGCATCTGTATCTGTCCCTGCTCGGGGAAAGGGACACCGTCTCCGAACGGCTCATCCGTGAATTCGGCATTGACGGGAAGCGGTTTCGCGAGACGCTGCAGGATATCAGGGGCAGTCGGAAGGTGACGTCGGACAATCCGGAGGAAGCGGAAAACATTCTGGAAAAATACGGCCGGGATCTGACGGCGCAGGCGCGGTCGGGACGCATGGATCCGATCATCGGGCGAGACGATGAGATTCGTCACGCAATTCGGATTCTGTCGCGGCGAACCAAAAACAATCCCGTGCTGATCGGCGATCCGGGCGTTGGGAAAACGGCGATCGTCGAGGGGCTGGCACAGCGCATCGCCAACGGAGATGTGCCGGACGGCCTGAAGGACGTCATGATTTATTCGCTCGACATGGGGCAGCTCTTAGCGGGGGCGAAGTTCCGCGGCGAATTTGAAGAGCGTCTGAAGGCGGTGCTTAAGGAGGTTCAGAAATCGGAGGGGCGCATCATCATGTTCATCGATGAGCTGCACCTGATCGTCGGCGCGGGCAAGACGGATGGCGCAATGGATGCCTCAAATCTCATGAAGCCGGCGTTATCCCGCGGCGAAATCCGCGTCATCGGTGCGACGACCCTGAACGAGTATCGGGAATACATTGAAAAGGACGGCGCATTGGAGCGGCGTTTCCAGAAGGTGCTCGTTTCCGAGCCGTCCGTCGAGGACACGATTTCGATTCTCCGGGGCATTAAGGAGCGCTACGAGCTGCACCACGGGCTTCGCATTGCCGATACGGCGATTATCGCCTGTGCGACGCTGTCGGATCGCTACATTACCGACCGATTTCTGCCGGATAAGGCGATCGACCTGATGGACGAGGCGGCGGCCATGGTGCGGACGGAGCTGGATTCGATGCCGCAGGAAATCGACGACGACCGCCGCCGCATTTTGCAGCTGGAAATCGAAAAGGCGGCGCTCCAAAAGGAGACGGATGAGAGCTCGAAAAAACGGCTGTCGGCGCTGGAGGAGGAGCTGGCGAATCTGCAGGATCGCTACAACGAGGCCTTTATTCAGTGGCAGAACAACAAGAGCGCGTTGGAAGAGCAGACGCGCATCAAGGAGGAGCTGGATCAGGTGCGTCATCAGATGGAGGAAGCGGAGCGGGCGTATGACTTTGAGCGCGTATCGCGGCTGCGCTACGAGAAGCTGCCTGAATTGAAGAAAAAGCTGGAGGAGAGCGAGCGCCGTCTGGCGGAGGAACAAAACGCTTCGCGCGAGGAGGTCGGCGAGGAGCAGATTGCCGAGGTCATCTCGAAATGGACGGGGATTCCCGTCGCGAAGCTCGTGGAGACGGAGCGGGATAAAATTCTGCACCTGCCGGAGTTTCTGCACCGCCGCGTGATCGGACAGGACGAGGCTGTCGATGCGGTCTCCGAGGCCATTCTTCGCGCGCGCTCCGGATTGAAGGAGGAGGGGCGCCCCATCGGCAGCTTTATCTTCCTCGGGCCGACCGGGGTCGGAAAAACGGAGCTGGCAAAGGCGCTGACGGAGGCGCTGTTTGACGACGAGCGAAACATGGTTCGCATCGACATGTCCGAGTACATGGAAAAATACTCGGTTTCCCGCCTCATCGGGGCTGCTCCGGGGTATGTGGGGTACGAAGAGGGCGGACAGCTGACGGAAGCGGTACGGCGCAAGCCCTACTCCGTCGTACTCTTTGACGAGATTGAAAAGGCACATCCCGATGTGTTCAATATTTTGCTTCAGGTTTTGGACGACGGACGACTGACCGACAATCAGGGACGGACGGTCGATTTTAAAAACACGGTCATCATCATGACCTCAAACCTGGGCTCCCAGGCGATTTTAGCGGGCATCGACGAATCGGGAAACATCAGCACGGCTGCGCGGGAACAGGTAGAGGCGAGCCTCCATGCGGCATTTAAGCCGGAGTTTTTGAATCGGGTCGACGATACGATTCTGTTCAAGTCGCTGCAAAAGGCGGAAATGGTACGCATCGTCGAGCTGCAGATGGCGGCGATCGAGCATCGCCTGAAGGATCGGGACATTCATCTGACCGTGCTGCCGCAGGCTCAGGAGTATATCCTCAATGCGGCCTACTCGCCGCAATTCGGCGCGCGGCCGATCAAGCGCTTCCTCCAAAAGGAGGTCGAAACGGCGCTGGGACGGCGCATTCTGGAAGGCGCTTTGTCCGATGGCGATACGGTGCTTCTCGGTGCGGACGAAACCGGGCTGACGTATGAGATCAAAAAGCGATAATTGCCGCAAAGCGCTCGTTCGACTTACAAGAAGCGCGTAGAAAGGACGGACATGAGTTCTCATCAGCATATTGCAGTGATTACCGGGGCTTCCTCCGGGCTCGGCGCGCTGTTTGCCGAGGAATTGAGCAGGCAGAGCGACATTGCGGAGCTTTGGCTCATCGCGCGGCGAGAGGAGAGGCTGCTGGAGCTGAAGAAACGGATTGAAAGCAGTACGCGCGTTCGACTTCGCGTTTTTGCGGTCGATTTGCTTCAGGGCATGTCCGTGCTCCGAGCGGCGTTCCTGGAGGAAGCACCGGAGGTTCGGTACTGGATCAATAATGCCGGACTGGGCGTCGCCGGTCGGTTTGAGCGTCTGTCAGACTGGGCGCGTACGCAGGTGGTCGAGGTGAATTGCCGGGCGCTTGTCGAGATGGATGCCGTGGTACTGCCCTATCTCGTTCCGGGGGCGCGGGTGCTGCACACGGCCTCGGCTGCGGCGTTCCTGCCGCAGCCGGGATTTTCCGTATACGCGGCGTCAAAGGCGTTCGTCCTCAGCTATTCACGTGCACTCGGCGCGGAGCTTCGGGAGCGCGGCATCAGCGTAACGGCGGTGTGCCCGGGGCCGATGGCGACCGATTTCTTCCGCTATTCACAGGAAGGATCGGTGCGGGGAATCAAAAAAATCGGCCTGGAGGATCCGAAAAAGGTCGTCAAAAAGGCGCTGCGTCAGGCGCGGCGCGGAAGGAGCATCGCGATCAGCTCGTGGTCGGTGTGGGGGCTCCGCTTGATTTCGCGGATACTGCCGCATCCCTTTGTGCTGTGGCTGGAAAAGAAAATGCGTGTGTTTTAGTGAGATTGGCTTCGAAAATATTGTAAAAAGCAAAAAAATGATAAAATTATCATAGATGATTGTCACTTTTATGAAACGAAGCGATAAGAAAGGGAATTATTATGAAGCACGCAAAAAGGATTTTAAGTTTACTGCTCGCATTGACCATGATGCTGATGCTCGCCGCCTGCGGCGGCAGCGGCTCAGGCTCCGGAGCCGGCAGCGATCCGATCGTCGGGAAATGGGTGACGAAGGAAGTCGGGACTACTATGGATGGCTCGGAAGTGAAGATGGAGGCGCCCGAGGATTCCTTCACCGTCGAGTGCAAGGCAGACAACAAGGTCGTTCTCGCAGTTGTTCAAGCTGGCACGGAAACTAAAGGGGAAGGAAAGTGGAGCAAGGACGGCGACACCTACTCCTTTGAAATTGAGGGCGAGGCTCTAACGGCAACCCTGAAGGATAAGGAGTTGGTCGTTGATATGATGGGCGTAGGCAATATCTATATGATCCAGAAGTAACAGGATACAGCACGCTGCAGCGATCGGTTTGGCGAATCGTCAGACGGAAGGGATCGCTGCAGCGTGTTTTTTGCGTTGACAATTTTCAGATGGTTGTTTATAATACGACAAGTGATGCTTGTGGAGAGCTGTCCGAGTGGCCGAAGGAGCATGATTGGAAATCATGTGTACGTCCTGCGTACCGTGGGTTCGAATCCCACGCTCTCCGCCATGCACTATACGGGGAGCTGGCGGTGCCCTGTAACCTGCAACCCGCCTTAGCAGGGTAGAATTCCCAGCCGAGACATGATGTCGGGACGGTCCGGTTCCGAAAAGTGATGTTGACAGCGGGGTCTTACACAATGGAGCACTATGAACCATGTCAGGTCCGGAAGGAAGCAGCATTAAGTAGTTCACTGCATGTGTTGTGAGGTCGCCCCACTCGAGTTAACTGTCGGGGTGCCGCGTAAAGGCAGACTGGCGGAGCTGGGTGTGCGCACTTATGGGGAAGCCCTCGGGCTTCTTTTTTTTGTGCGGTTTTGTCGATTCGCATCGCATCCCTGTACGCGCATCGCACCCATCGCGCCGGAGGCCTACAGCGGCTCGATTCGCAGCGCGTACAGGGGCGCGTATACTGTGGGGACGCGCCCCTGTTTTATCCGGACAGGATTTCGGACTAAAGACAGACGCGGAGGGCGCCGGACGCCGGAATAAAAAATTTAATGATAGCCTGTTTTTTTATAATAAAAGGGGTATTGTGATATCAAAATGTGAAGACGTTTGCAAACCGTTGTACAGGAGGCGCATATGGGCTTATTTGACAAGAAGTATTGCGATATCTGCGGAGAAAAAATCGGTCTTTTAGGCAACAGAAAGCTGGATGACGGCAATCTTTGTAAGGATTGCGCACGGAAGCTGTCTCCCTTTTTTACCGGTCGGCGTCGCGCTACGGTCGAATCCATCCGTGAGCATTTGCAGTACCGCGAAGAAAATGAACGGGAGCTGTCGACGTTTCATCCGACCAGAGTGCTCGGCAATGAGACGAAAATCTATCTTGATGAGGCCGCAGGGCGCTTCGTTGTGTCGGGCATGACGGATTGGCGTTCGGCCAATCCGGACCTCATCAGCCTGTCGCAGGTGATGAATGTCGACGTGGCGATTGAGGAACATCGCGAAGAGCTTTACCAAAAGACGGAGGACGGAAAGAGGGAGAGCTACAACCCGCCGCGTTACAAGGTGGAGTACGAGTTCACCATGCGTCTGCAGGTCGATTCACCGTGGTTTCAGGAGATTTCCTTCGAGCTGACTCAGGACCGCCCGGATAGCCCTTATACCGATCAGTACCGTTATTACGAGCGGCAGGGCAATGAGATCTGTATGGCGCTGAGGGGTGAGGATCGGGCGACACCGCTTGGCGGCGTTAACCGGATGGGCGCGCAGGACGGCTTTAGTGCGCAGGGCAATGCTCCGGGCGCGACCGTGAATCAGGGCGGCGCGCAATCCATCGGCAGCGCAGCGGGCGCGGCTGTGCCCATGGGAGCGGGTGCGATGTGGAGCTGCCAATGCGGCGCCACAAATCAGGGGAACTTCTGTTCGAGCTGCGGCAGCCCGAAGCCGGCGCCAAAGCGGGTACAGTGCAATCGCTGCGGCTGGATTCCGGATGCGGCGCAGCCCGTTCCGAGGTTCTGTCCGCAGTGCGGCGACCCCTTTAATGAAGCGGATTTTCGCTGACGGAGATAACCGATACGCTGTCTTAAGATGCTGCAAACCAAAAGCGGAACCCCTGAGGGGTTCCGCTTTTTGATGTTTTCTATTCGCCGGAGCTATTGCGCGGCCTTGGTTTCGCAGTAGATGCAGCGGTAAACGCCGTGCTCGCGGTCCGTCAGCTTAAATACATGCGGCAGATCCTGTTCGATGGACGTAATGCAGCGCGGGTTTTTGCACCGGATGATACCCGAAATGGTTTCGGGGAGCTGCGGGTGTACCTTCTGCACGGTTTCGCCCTCCTCGATAATATTTACGGTGATGTTCGGGTCAATATAGCCTAAGAGATCGTAGTTCAGGTCGATCTTTCCGCTGATTTTCAGGATGTCCTTTCGTCCGCGTTTGGCGCTGACCGCGTTTTTGATAATCGCGATCTGTGAGTCGAGCTCCTCCAAATGCAGATAGTGGTACAGCCGCATGCCTTGTCCGGCCGGAATGTGGTCGATGACGACGCCTTCCTTAATCGAGCCAATAATCATTATTTCCCCCCCAACAATTTCAGTATGAGCGCCATTCGAATATACTTTCCGCACAGAACCTGACGGAAATAGGCGGCGCGCGGATCCGAATCAATCTGCATCGAGATCTCATTGACGCGCGGCAGCGGGTGGAGAATGGTCAGATCCTTTTTCGCGTTGTCCAGCTTTTGCGGCGTCAGAATATAGGTGTCCTTCAACCGGATGTAGTCGGCCTCGTTAAAGAAGCGTTCGCGCTGAACGCGTGTCATGTAAAGAATGTCCAGCTGCGGCATGGCCGCTTCGAGATCGGTGACCTCCTCATAGGGAATGCCGTTGCGTTCGAGCACCTCGGTGCGGACGTGCTCCGGAATGCAAAGCTCGTCCGGGGAGATCAGGATAAAGCGGACATTTTTGTAGCGGCTCATTGCCGAAATCAGCGAGTGTACGGTGCGGCCGAATTTCAGATCGCCGCAGCAGCCGACGACGAGATTGTCCAAATGTCCCTTTTCGCGCTGAATGGTCAGCAGGTCGGTCAGCGTCTGCGTCGGGTGGTTGTGCCCGCCGTCGCCTGCGTTGATGACCGGGATGGAGACGTTTTTGGAGGCGACGAGCGGCGCGCCCTCCTTGGGGTGGCGCATGGCGATAATGTCGGCAAAGCATTCGACGGTTCGCGCCGTATCAGCGACGCTCTCTCCCTTTGCCGCAGAGCTGGAATTGGCGGAGGAGAAGCCGAGGACGCTGCCGCCGAGCTCGAGCATCGCGGCCTCAAAGCTCAGACGCGTTCGCGTCGAAGGCTCGTAGAACAGTGTCGCCAGCTTTTTCCCTTTGCATTTTTCGGCGTAGTCCTGCGGCGCTTCGATAATATGCTCCGCCACGGCGATCAGCTCGTCAATCTCGGAGGTTGGTAATTCTAAGATGTCGATTAAATCCTTCATTATTTTCCCTTTCCAATCCAGCTTTCATCCGACGGGTTGTCCCGAAAAGCTTTCAGGCGCTCCCGGTCGGCTTCCTGAAGATATCCCTCCTGAACTGCGACGTCGATAACGGTATCGAAGTCGGTCAGGCTTCGGTTTTCGACCTGTGCCTCGGAGAGGCGGGCGAGGCTTTTCTGCATGCCATAGGTGAAGATGGAGACGATGCCCAATACCTTTGCGCCATGTTCTCGAAGAATGTCGACGACCTCCAGAACACTGCCGCCGGTGGAGATCAGATCCTCGACGACGACGATCCTCTGTCCGGGGTCGAGCCGGCCTTCAATTTGATTCTTCCGTCCATGATCCTTGGCGCCGGAGCGAACGTAGCCCATGGGAAGATTCAGCAGATGCGCGGTAATCGCCGCATGAGCGATTCCTGCGGTGCTCGTGCCCATGAGCGCTTCGGCATCGGGATAATACTGCCGGATGAGCGATGCTAATCCGTTCTCGATGTGCGTGCGAATTTCGGGGTGGGAGAGCGTCAGACGGTTATCGCAGTAGATGGGACTGCGAATGCCGCTGGCCCAGGTGAAGGGCTCGTCCGGGCGCAGAAAAACGGCGCGCATGGACAATAAATCTCGGGCAATTTGTTGCTTCATGTTACCTCCTTGGTGTAGGGCCTTTTTAAGGCGCATTGGGGCGGGCCGGAACCGCCGGCATCGGAAAAACGGCGAAGCCGCGAGGCGCATCAGCCGACAAATTCCGCCACGGCGCGTCGATAGGCGGCGACCGGGTTCTTTGCGCCGGTAATCGAACGGCCGATGACGATGTAGTCGCTTCCGAGTTCCCGGGCAGCTTGGGGGGTTGTCACGCGCGCCTGATCGCCGGCGGCATCTTCGGCAAAACGAACACCGGGCGTAACCGTGAGAAAGGACGAACCGCAGCGCTCATGCACGGCACGCGATTCCAGCGGGGAGCAGACGACGCCGTCCAGTCCGGCGCGCTGCGCGTTTTGGGCATAGTGCGTGACGACGTCTGCAATAGGGCGGTCGATCCACAGATCCCGCCTCATGCGCTCTTCGCTTGTCGAGGTGAGCTGCGTCACCGCGAGGAGCAGGGGACGGGTGCCGTCCGGACGGGTGAGTCCGCGCACGGCGGCTTCCATCATGGCGACGGTACCGGCCGCGTGCAGATTGGTCATGTCGACGTCCAGATTCGACAGAACGCGCATGGCCTGCTCCGCGGTGTTGGGAATGTCGTGAAGCTTGAGATCCAAAAAAACGGCATGCCCGCGGCGTTTGATTTCACGCACGATCCCGGGGCCTTCGGCAAAAAACAGCTCCATACCGATTTTTACATAGGGCTTCGCCTCGGTGAATTGATCCAAGAAGCGGAGACAGTCCTGTGCATGAGGAAAATCACAGGCGATAATAACATCTTTTCCCATCGTTCATCCTTTCTGTGCTGCACCGATAATATCCTGCAGCCGTTCGATGCGGTATTTCTTCATAACACCCGGCAGAGCCGCTAAAATTTCGCGGCAGGCGCAGGGATTAACCAGGTTTGCCGCGCCGATCTGCACGGCGCTGGCGCCGGCCATCATCATTTCGAGGACGTCCTCTGCGGATTGGATGCCGCCCATGCCGATGATGGGAATGGATACGCAGGAAAAGACGTCATAGACCATCCGAAGCGCCAGCGGGAAGATCGAAGGCCCCGACAACCCGCCGGTTCGATTGGCCAGAATTGGCGCACGGCGCTTGAGATCGAGGCGCATTCCCAAAAACGTGTTGACGAGGCAAAGCCCGTCGGCGCCTGCGGCCTCGCAGGCGAGCGCGATTTCGGTGATGCTCGTGACATTGGGCGACAGCTTCATGTACACCGGCTTTGTGGTGACCGCTTTGACTGCCCGGGTCACGGCCGCGGCGGATTCCGGAATGACGCCGAAGCTCATTCCGCCCTCGTGTACATTGGGACAGCTGATGTTGATTTCCAAAAGGCCGATGTGCGGGCACGCATCAAAAAGCTGCGCGGTCTGTACGTATTCGTCGATGGAAAAGCCGCTGATATTGGCGATGACCGGTTTGTCATAGACCTGTGTCAGCCGCGGCAGCTCTTCGGAAAGCACGCGTTCGACGCCGGGGTTTTGCAGCCCGACGGCATTGAGCAGGCCGCTTGCCGTCTCGGCGATGCGCGGCGTCGGATTGCCGAATCGCGGCTCACGCGTCGTGCCCTTGAGAGCGATCGAGCCGAGACAGCGGATGTCGTAAAACGCAGCGTATTCATAGCCGAAGCCAAAGGTGCCGCTGGCGGGAATAATGGGATTGTCGAAAACCATTTCGCCTAATTGAACGCGAAGGTCGGGGGCGTTCAGTGCCATGGCAGCTGCTCCTTTCTCAGAACGGGGCCTTCTTTGCAGATGCGAATCGGCCCCTGCGGCGTGTCAAACGAGCAGCCCATGCAGCCGCCAAATCCGCAGCCCATGCGTTCCTCCAGACTGAACTGACCGTCGGCGCCGTGCTTGTCGAGCAGCCGATAAAGCGCGTGAAGCATGGGCATCGGGCCGCAGGCGTACAGATAGGCAAGACGATTTTCCGCGGCGAGCCGGGCTGCGGCGTCCGTCACCAGCCCCGTCTGCCCCAATGAACCATCCCCGGTCATGACGTGAAGCTCCGGGCCGAGCAGGCGAAACTCCTCAGTGAAAAACGCTTCGGCGGCGGTTCGAAAGCCCAGGATGACAATGGGCGTCTTCCCCTCTGCGATCAGCTGCTTCGCGAGATGGTAGAGGGGCGGCACGCCGACACCGCCGCCGACCAGAACCGGATGCTGTGTGTCGATTTCGGTGTCGAAGCCGTTGCCGAGGCCCGTCAGCAGATCCAGGGATTGACCGGGAGCCATTTTCGACAGCTGCCCGGTGCCGCGCCCGACGACCTTGTAGATCAGGGTGAGGCGGCTTGCGCTCCAGTCGCAAACCGAGATCGGGCGACGCAGGAAGCAGGACGGAAGCCGGATGTTGACGAATTGTCCGGAGCGGGTGATGGCGGACGTATCGCCCTCCAGTTCAAGAAGATAGATGTTCCGGGCGATGGGGTCGTTTTTTCTCAAAAGAAACGGTACTTGCTTCTTGACAATTCCTCACGGCGGATCGCTTCCTCATCGACGAAAACGGGCGCGCCGCCGACGTAGGTTGCCACGCAGCGACCGAAGACGCGTTCGCCGGAAAAGGGGCTCGCTTTGCCCTTGGAGCGAAAATCCTCCGGTCGAATCGTGTATTCGGATTCGAGATCGAACAGCGTAAAGTCCGCCGCCTCGCCCTCAAAGAGTCCGCGCGCAAGAGGCAGTCCGCGTCGTGCCTCGCGTACGTCGGAAAGGGCAAACCGCCGAATGGGCCGCGCCGTGAGGCAGTCGATCAGGTGTTCGAGCGACAGCAGGCCGTTTCGAACGAGTTTGGTGTAGAGAATGGGAAATGCAGTTTCCAGTCCGACGACGCCGTTTAGGCTGTGATCCAGCCCGCCGGATTTTTCGGCTGCGGTGTGCGGCGCATGGTCGGTAGCGATGCAGCAGATCGTGCCGTCCTGAAGTGCTTCGAGGAGCGCCTGCTGATCTTCGGCGCTTCGAATGGGCGGGTTCATGCGAAAACGTCCATCCTCCCGGAGGAGGGCATCGTTCAACACAAGGTAGTGCGGCGCGGTTTCACAGGTGACGGGAAGGCCCTCCCGCTGCGCCTGCCGGATCAGCGCAATCGATTCCTTTGTCGAGACGTGGCACACGTGGTAGTCGGCGCCTGTTTTGCGCACCAGGTCGATGTCGCGTTCGACCTGCTTCCACTCGCTTTCGGAGGGATTGCCGGCGTGGCGGTGCGCCCTGGCATATTCACCGTCGTGGATGACGCCGCCGCGTACCAGTGCTTCGTCCTCCGCATGAGCGACGATGCATTTCCCCAGCGCCTTCGCACGGCGCATGGCGCATTCCATCCGCTCGGCGTGCTGTACGCCGCGCCCATCGTCGGAAAAGGCGCATACATGGGGGGCGAGGGCGTCGAGATCAGCCAGAGCATCGCCCTGCTCCGAAACGGTGATCGCGCCATAGGGGAGGACGTGTATCGAGGCCGTTTCGCGTATTTTATCGAGCTGCACCCGGAGATGAGCCGTCGAGTCGGGGACGGGGTTGAGGTTGGGCATGGTACACACGCAGGTATATCCGCCGTGCGCCGCGGCAGCAGTACCGCTTCGGATCGTCTCCTTCTGCTCCTGACCAGGCTCCCGAAAATGAACGTGCACATCGACAAAGCCGGGGAAGAGGCAGCTTCCGTTTCCGCTCATGCGCGGGACGTCGATGGCG
>JAEXCD010000019.1 GCA_023393715.1 Bacillota bacterium | reverse complement strand
CCCCAGTACAACCGGCAGCGTCACGGCCGCAGCCCGAAAATAATCTCTATTCATCCCGTCCTCCACTCCGTCCTTCGAATCCTCTTCCCCCTCCACAAGAAAAGAGCGCGGTCTGCCCCTCGCTCTTCCCACCAGAGGATGTGTCAAAGCGTCGTCCTCTTCGCTATTTGTTACTCCGCCACCGGCACATTGTCCAACGCGAATCCGTAAATCCAGCCCGTAATCGGGTTTGCCGCGTTCGTGATTTTTGCGTAGACCCAGACCACTTCGCCGTCGTAATCCGCCTTGAGCACAGTAATGGTATCGCCGCTCGAAAGCCCTCCGACGATATCCGCCGAGGTGCCCATGGCTGCGCGGACATTGACCTCATCCTTTGCCCGGAAGGTTTTCCCGATCCACGTGGAAGGCTCGTAGTAATCCGCGGGGCCTTCCGTCTGCGGCTTGGGTACCTGTCCCTCAGACGTCGAAGCCTCCGCCTCCGACGAAGCCTCCGCCACACTTGAGGACGCCTCCGCAGAGGATTCCGACGAGGCAACCTCCTGAGAAGAGCTCTCCGCCACGCCTCGGCCGGTCATATCGATCACCTTATTGGCGAGGAACCACGTCACCATTAAAATAGCCACAACGCTGATGACCACAATCACAATATTGCCGACTTCTGTCTGCGAGCTCGCCGCCTTCGGCATACGCTGCGTATCCTTCTTTTTCATACTTCCTCCTGAATGCTTCCTCTATCTCTGCCCGTCGTTGCGTTCAATCGCCAAAGCCGATGCCCACGCTCTTCGCCTCGTCGATAATGGGCGAATCCACCGGAACGTATTTTAATTTTCCGGCGATATTGGACAGCTTAACGGTTTTGAGTTCATCTCCGGCATAGGCCACCAATACGCCGTATTCCCGATTCAAAACCGCCTGCGCACCGCGTGCGCCGACGCGGGTAGCCAGAACGCGGTCAAATGCGCTCGGCGAGCCGCCGCGCTGCATATGTCCCGGCACGGTCACGCGAACCTCGGCTCCGAGGCGCGACTCAATCTGTGCGGCGATCTCGTAGGACACGGAAGGATAGCGCCGCTCGTCCAGCTTCTTTTTATACTCCTTCTTGGAGAGCTGCATCTCCTCTTTGGATTTTGCGCCCTCCGCGACCGCTAAAATCGAAAATTTATTATCCTGCTCACTGCGTCGGCGGATCGTGTCGCACACCCTGTCGATATCATAGGGAATCTCCGGAATCAAAATCACATCCGCGCCCCCTGCAATACCTGCGTGCAGCGTCAGCCATCCCACCTTGTGCCCCATAATTTCGACGATGAAAACGCGGCGATGAGAGGCCGCCGTCGTATGAATGCAGTCGATCGCCTGTGTAGCGATGTCCAGCGCACTGTGGAAGCCAAACGTCATGTCCGTGCCCCAGAGATCATTGTCGATCGTTTTGGGCAATCCGATTACATTCAAGCCCTCCTCGGAAAGCAGATTTGCCGTCTTCTGAGAACCGTTCCCTCCCAGTACGACGAGCGCATCGAGTCGATTTTTTTTGTAAGTTTCTTTCATGAGAGCAACCTTATCGTTGCCGTATTCGTCCGGCTGGCGCATCAGCTTGAAGCTCTGACGGCTCGTACCCAATATCGTGCCGCCCATCGTCAGAAGTCCCGAAAAATCCGCAGGCTTCATCTCACGAAATTCATTGTACATCAGGCCGCGGTAGCCCTCCGAGAACCCCAGAATCTGAACATCCGCATTCGATCGATACAGCGCCTTTGCAAAGCCGCGCATCGTCGGGTTCAGGCTCTGGCAATCCCCTCCGCTGGTCAACACGCCTACTCTTAATTTCATATTTCAAAACCTCATTATTTCATCATTTGGTTTTATTTTATCACACACATACCCTGCCTGCGACTGATTTTCCGCCTATGACGAAAATGACGAAATTGTCAGAATGGGGTATAATAAATTACGAAAACGTTTTGCCGAAAAGGAGGGTGTGATGAGCAAGCAGAAAAATCCAAAACAGTCTCTGGAGATCCTCGGTATGGATGCCTGGCTGGAGAGCTATCGAGCCGATCTTGAGCTTCGCCAGAACAACTATATCCGCAAAAAACAAATCCTGCTTCAGGACAAGATTGATTTGATCGAGTTTGCCAACGCTCATGAATACTACGGTTTTCATAAAACATCGACTGGCTGGATCTATCGCGAGTGGGCGCCGGCCGCCGAGGCGCTGTTTCTCGTCGGCGATTTTAACGAGTGGAATCCGCGTTCACATGCCCTGTATCGAAACGTATCCGGCGACTGGGAGATTCAGCTCAGGGGGCGTCGAACCCTGCCGCATCTGAGCCGCGTCAAGGTGATCGTTCGCTACAACGGAGAGGATCACTACAAAGTCCCGCTGTACATGAACTATGTCGTTCAGGAATGCCACCCGGACGGCGGCATCGACTTTGTCGGATGCATCTGGTCGCCGCCCCGCCCCTTCCGCTGGACGGATCAGGACTTCCCAAAGAAGAAAAAAACGACACCCGTCATCTACGAGACACACGTCGGCATGTCTCTGGAGGAACGGCGCATCGCGCACTACCGCGAATTTGCGGATCAGATTCTCCCCCGTATTGCGGCCGAGGGCTACAATACCGTCCAGATCATGGCGATCCAGCAGCATCCTTTCTACGGCTCCTTCGGATACCATGTCACGAATTTCTTTGCACCCTCGAGCTGGTTCGGCACGCCGGACGACCTCCGGTACCTCATCAATCGCGCGCACGAGCTGGGGCTCTCCGTTTTTATGGATCTCGTCCACTCCCACGCCGCAAAGAACATTAACGAGGGCATCAATCAATTCGACGGCACTCCGGAGCAATTCTTCGCCCCCGGGGAACGCGGACTGCACCCATACTGGGATTCGTGCTGCTTTAACTACGGTAAAAACGAGGTTCTTCACTTCCTCCTGTCGAACCTGAAATATTGGTCTCAGGAATTTCATTTTGACGGCTTCCGCTTTGACGGCGTTACCTCCATGCTCTATTGGGATCACGCCATGGGCTCCGACTTCGATTCATACGACAAGTATTTTTCGATGAATACGAATACCGATGCCGTGACCTATCTCATGCTGGCATCCGATCTGCTGCACAGTCTCTCGCCCGAAACCGTGCTCGTCGCAGAGGACATGAGCGGCATGCCCGGCCTGTGCCTGCCGATTTCCTACGGCGGCATCGGGTTTGATTACCGGCTCAGCATGGGCATCCCCGACATGTGGGTGCGGATGGCCAAAAAGGACGATCACGACTGGAACATGCACGAAATCTACTACGAGCTGACGACAAAACGCCCCGGCGAAAAACGCATCGCCTACGTCGAAAGCCACGATCAGGCGCTCGTCGGCGATAAGACGCTCTTCTTCCGGCTGACGGGCCCGGATATCTACTGGCACATGTCCAAGAACGACCCGCACTTCATCATTGACCGTGCGATCGCCCTGCACAAAATGATCCGGCTCATCACCATTGCGTCCGGCTCGGACGGCTACCTGAACTTCATGGGCAACGAATTCGGCCACCCGGAATGGATCGACTTTCCCCGTGCGGAAAACGGCTGGAGCTACGAATACTGCCGCCGCCAGTGGCACCTCGTCGATGATCCCGAGCTCAAGTACGAATACCTCGCGCATTTCGACCGGGAGCTGATCCGCTTTGTCAGCGAGCACCATCTGTTCGGGCCGCAGGGCATTCAGCTCCTGTGGATCGACTCCTTCCGAAAGCTCATCGCCTATCGGAAGAACAATTTCGTCTTCCTGTACAACTTCCACCCCAGTGATTCCTATGCGGGATTCCAGCTGCCCATCCACCAGAAAGGGCATTACCGCGTCGTCTTCTCGACGGATCGCGCGGAGTACGGCGGCTTTGAGCGCATCTCCGAAACCGTATGCTACGAATCCCACCCCCTGGTCGGCGCAGATTATGCCGATGGCATTCAGATCTACATTCCCTCGCGCACCGCACTCGTTCTGCAAAAATACAGCGACGGGGACGACGCTGCACCGGAATGCGCTGCCGGGGAATAGCGTTCCACAACTGCGCGCAATGCGAAACGCTGCGCGATTCGAACTGCACACAACGCACACAACACGAACCGCTGCGCACAATATGAATGCAAAAAGACAGCCTGCCTCCGTCCCGCGGAAGCAAGCTGTCTTTTATTCTTTTTTAATATGGATATCGCCTCGCCGCGCTCTTACATCATCAGTTTCTGCACGCGTTTCGCAAAGGCCACTGCATCGTCAATGCCCAAGCCCTCGATCAGGCGTGCCTGATCGTATAAAAGGCGCGTCATCTCTTCGATCTCGTCGCTGCGCCCCTCCTCTTTCAGGGAGAGAAGCTTTTCGTAAATCGGATGCTTCGTATTGATTTCCAGCACCTTCTGCGCAACGGGGCGATCGCCGCCCGGCTGATGGGCAAAGGTCTTTTCCATATCGATCGAGATGTCCCCCTGCGCGACCAGAACGACGGCATCGTCGGCCAGACGGTGCGAGGCCTTGACGCCGACCACCTCGCCATTCAGAATCGTCCCCATCTCCTCGAACAGCGCTTTTTGCTTTTCATCCTCCGATTCGTCCTTCGCTTCCTCGCCTTCCAGCGAAAAATCCTCCGCCAGCACGGAGCGGAACGTCGCCTTCTCGTACCCCTGCATCATTCGAATCATGAATTCGTCGATGTCGTCGACGAGGTACAGCACCTCGATCCCCTTTGTCTTCAATGTCTGAAGCGCCGGCAATTTATCGATCTGCTCGACGGAATCGCCGGAGGCATAGTAGATTTCCTGTTTTTCGTCGTCCGCCCCATATTCGTAGCCGTCGAGCACCTGCTTCAGCGTCCGGCGGCCGTCTTTTTTCGACGTGTGGAAAATCAACAGATCGGCAAGCACATCCTTTTTCATGCCATAGCTCTGGTAAATGCCCGCTTTGAGCTGTGTCCCAAAGACGTCAAAGAAGCGCTCATACTTCTCCGGCTCCTTTTCCAGCAGACGTTTCAGTTCATCGGTAATTTTCGCCTCGATTTTTCGGGAAATCGCCAGCAGCTGCCGATCCTGCTGCAGCATTTCACGCGAAATGTTCAGCGAAAGATCCTCGGAGCTGACGACGCCTTTGACAAAGCTGTAGTAATCCGGAAGCAGTTCTCCGCATCGATCCATGATTTTAACGCCGTTGGCGTACAGCTCCAGCCCCTTTTCGTATTCCTTTGTATAAAAATCATACGGAAGCGCCTCCGGAATATAAAGAATCGCCCGATACGAGAGCGTTCCGTCCGCCACCATGTGAATCCACGAAACGGGCTCATCAAAGCCGAATCGCTCCTGATGATAAAAGCTCGTATAATCGCTTTCTGTGAGCTCCGTCTTCGGCTTATCCCAGATCGGCATCATCGAATTCAGCGTTTCCACTTCCTTCGTCTCTTCCCATGTCGGCTCATCGCCCTCTTTTTCCGGTTCCACGCGGCGGCTCTTCGTCACCTCCATGCGAATCGGATAGCGCACGTAATTCGAATACTTGCGCACCAGCTCCCGAAGCGTATATTCGCCCAGATAATCCGAATACCGTTCCTCGTTCTCATCCTCTTTTAAGAAAAGCGTAATCTCCGTTCCCGTGCCCGACTTCTCCCCTTCTGTAATCCGGAAGCCCTCCGAGCCCTCGCTCTCCCATACATACGCCGTCTCCGAGCCATACGCACGCGACACCACGCGCACCTTTTTTGCAACCATAAAGGCAGAATAGAAGCCCACGCCAAATTGGCCGATGATATTCATCGCCTCCTCCGCCTTGTTTGCCTGCTTAAAATCCAGGGAACCGCTGTGCGCAATCGTCCCGAGATTCTCCTCCAGCTCTTCCTTCGTCATACCGATACCGGTATCGCGAACGGTCAGCGTCCGCGCCTCTTTGTTCGGAATGAGCTCGATATAAAACGCGTCCTTGTCAAAAGGGATCGACGGATCCGACAGGCTGCGCACATACATCTTGTCGATTGCGTCACTGGCGTTTGAAATCAGCTCTCTCAAAAATATTTCCTTGTTGGTATAGATGGAATTGACCATCAAATCCATCAATCGCTGTGATTCTGCCTTAAATTTCTTCATGACATCCTCCCTGATCTCCTGTATTTGAATTAGCACTCATTTTGTTCGAGTGATAATAATATGCTACGACTTTCTGCCGCATCTGTCAAGGCGCCGATATTTCTCCGGATTTTCCGAGAAGCGGCCGCCACCAGGCCTCGTTCGCCTCATACCATCGAATCGTCTCCCGAAGCCCTTCTTCAAACGGTATTTGCGGCGTCCACCCCAATTCGCGGCGGATTTTGCCCGAATCCATCGCGTATCTTCGGTCGTGTCCCCTGCGATCTTCGACATGCGTGATGAGCGTCTTCGGCCTGCCCAGTACGGCACAGATCTTTTGTACGAGAGCAATATTTTCCGTTTCCTGCCGTCCGCCGACATTATAAACCTCGCCTGCCCGCCCCCTTTGAAGAATGGCGTCGATCGCCCGGCAATGATCCGCCACGTGGAGCCAGTCCCGAACATGGCGCCCGTCTCCGTAAACGGGAATCGGTTTGTTCTCCATCGCACGAATAATCGTCAGCGGAATCAGCTTCTCCGGGAAATGATACGGCCCATAATTATTGGAACACCGCGAAACCGTCACCGGAAGCCCATATGTTTTGTGGTAGGCCAGAGCCAGCAGATCCGCGGACGCCTTTGTTGCGCTGTACGGCGATGAAGCCTGCAGCGGCGTTTCCTCTGTAAACGATAAATCAGGACGCCCCAGCGGCAGCGCCCCGTACACCTCATCCGTAGAAATCTGGTGGTACCGCCGAATCCCGTACGTACGACACGCATCCAACAAAACCGCCGTTCCAAGGATGTTGGTGTTCAGGAACAGCTCCGGATTTTCGATCGAGCGATCGACATGAGACTCCGCTGCAAAGTGAACCACGACATCCGGGCGCTCCTGCTCGAACAGTCGGTACACCCCCGCCCGATCTGCAATATTCAACCGCGCAAAAGAAAAATTCGGCCGCTTCAGTGCCTGTTCCAGCGTCGACAGGTTTCCCGCATACGTCAGGGAATCGACGCAAATAACGCGGCTCTGCGGATGCTCACTCAGCAGATAATAAATAAAATTGCTGCCGATAAAACCCGCGCCGCCGGTAATCATGATACGCATGGCATTTCCTTCACTTTCTTTCCCGCTCCGTCTTTCCCGCTCTGAATGCTCTGCCGCCTCGTGTTCCATCTTTACGTCTGTTCATATACCCGTTCCGCTCCGGGAAAAATCATCCGTCCCACTCGAAGAAAGTGCCCTCCGATTCGGAAATGAGCCCCATTCCTCAGATTTTGTCTGACAAAAGATTCCGTCTGATAAAAGAGGCCGTCCCCCGGAGGGCGCGTTCTGTAAAATATCAAATCTCTCCCGCCCAACGGGCTCGCGAGCGCTACGGCTGCACCTTCGGATCTCTCAGGCCGACCTCCTTCGGCAGCGGACAGACATACTTCGGGCCGCGCGCCGCAATCAGCTCCTGCTGCGCTTCCTCAATAATCGCCGGATCGAGCAGCGCCTTGATCGCCGTGAGCGCCATGACCTGAATCGCGCGCGCCGTCGATTTCTTCGCGTAGCTCGTCAGCCCCTGCGCCGTCATCTGCCACGTGTGCAGATTCGTGCCCAACGCCGCCGTCGCCATGTTTACCTGAATGGTCGGCGTCGAATAGCTGAGATCGCCGACATCCGACGAAATCGTCTGTACCGGACGGCGAAAATCCAACGGCTCGATCCGATCCTGAAGTCCGACGCGCTCCATGTGCTCAATCTCCTCCTTTGAGAACTCGTAGGACAGGCGATCGCGCGCCGCATTCTTCTCCGCATCCGTCAGCGTCTCGTAAAATTCCTTTGCGAGGCGGTAATCCTCCTCGTCGTATTCCGGCGCACCCAGCTCCTCCATCGCCTCCTGCATCACCTTCGCCAGGCGATGGCTGCACAGATAATCCGAAAGCGCCAGAACAAATTGAATCTCCACCTGCGTGCCGCACATCAGTGCCGCGCCGCGCGCGATATTATTGACACGCTCATAGATGTCGAGCGCCTGCGCGATCTTCGGCGCGCGGAGGAAGTAATACACCGACGCGCTCGGCTGAACGACGTTTGGCGCACGGCCTCCGACGTCGGTATAGGCATAGTGCATCCGCGCCTGCTCGACGACGTGCTCGCGCAGGTAGTTTACGCCGACGTTCATCAGCTCCGCGCTGTCCAGCGCCGAACGCCCCATTTCCGGCGAATTCGCCGCATGCGCCGCAACCCCCTTAAAGTGGTAGATGGCGATGACATTGGCGAGCGTGCCCGCCGTCCACACGGCGGAGCGATCCTTTGGATGCCACGTAATGGCAAAATCCAGATCCTCGAAATAGCCGTCCCGCGCCATGTAGGTCTTACAGGCATCGCGCTCCTCCGAAGGCGTTCCGAAGAATTTCACCGTGCCGGAAAGCCCGTTCTCCTCCATGTAGTCCCGAACGACCAGAGCCGCGCCCAGCGCACCGGTGCCGAGATTGTTATGCCCGCAGCCGTGTCCCGGCCGGTTCTCGCCCTCCGGCTCGCAGTGCGTCACGCCCGCCTTCTGGCTCAGCGCCGGAAGCGCGTCGTACTCGCCCGTAAAGCCGATCACCGGACGCCCGCTTCCCCACGTGCCGATAAACGCCGTCGGCATTCCCTCGACCTCCGAGACTTCAAATCCGTTTTCGCGCAGCACCTCGCGGTACGCCGCGGCCGAACGCTCTTCAAGCAGACCCGTTTCCGCATAACCCCAGATTCGCTCGCTCAACGACCACGTCGTTTCCTCGTTCGCCCGCTGAAGCCGGACGACCTCATGTGAAATATCCATTTTCTCCCCTCCTTATTATAATAATTCAACGTTTTCCTAAATTGTCGCTTTTATGTCGTTTACAGTATGATATAATAAATACTACAAGAAAGGAATAGGTGTATTATGGACAAGAAAAAAACACGTAATCTGAACCCCTACATACTGCTGTTCGGAGTCATCGCCGCCTGTGCAGTCCTTTCGCACTTCATTGCGCCGGGCGCCTTTGACCGAACCGTAGTCAACGGGAAAACCGTTGTTGTTCCGGATTCATTCCACGCCGTTGAAGGAAGCGCCGGCACGCTGCTCGACGTGTTCCGCGCCATCCCTCAGGGCTTTATGAAGGCCGGTCCGGTCGTCGCAATTATTTTAGCAATCGGCGGTATGCTTCGCATCTATGACCGCACGGAAGCAATCCCTCTCGGCATTTACAAGCTCATTTCAAAGCTCGGCCGGAAATCCGCCACGCTCATCGTCATTGCCTTTTACTTAATTTTCGCTATTTTGGGCGGCTTCCTCGGCTGGATCGAAACCATGCTTCCGTTTACGCCCATCGTCGTCGCAATCATGCTGGCGCTGGGTCTCGACTCGATGGTCGCCGTGGCCGTCACCGTCGTCGGCATGATGGCCGGGTTCTGCGCAGGTCCGACCAATATGCTGACCGTCGGAATTTCGCAATCCATTTCCGAGCTGCCGACCTTTTCCGGCCTGGAACTTCGTCTCGCCGTCTGGGCGATCTTCGTCGTCATTTCCTTGGCATACATTCTGCGCTACTGCGCAAAAATCCGCAAGAACCCCGCCGCAAGCCTGGTGGCCGACGTCGACACGTCGAGCCTGCAGTATGATTTCAGCCAGATGGAAGGCAAGAAGATGAACACGGGCCAGAAGCTTTCCCTGCTCGCTCTGCTCGTCACCTTCATCGTCGTGCTGTACGGCATGTTCAATTTCGGATGGAATATCAACGATATGACCGCAGCGTTTCTGCTGTGCGGCGTCATCGCCGGTCTCGTCAACCGCATGAAGGGCAGCGAAATCGTCACGGAATTGATCGAGGGCTCAAAGACCTCCATGGGCGGGGCTATGATCGTCGCCGTTGCCAGCGGCGTTCAGTGGATTCTCGAAAAGACCAGCATCGTCGATCCGATCATCTATTTCCTGTCCAACCTGCTCAGCAACGCATCGCCGTTTGCCGCCGCCATCGGCATCGTCCTCGTCGTTTCACTGCTGAACGGCTTGGTTCCGTCCGGCTCCGGCAAGGCCGTGGCGCTGCTCCCGCTGATCATCCCTCTGGGCGACCTGGTCGGCCTGAACCGTCAGATCACGACCCTCTGCTACCAGTTCGGCGACGGTCTGACCAACATGATCTGGTTCACCTACGGCTCGCTGCTGATGTTCCTCTCCTACGGCAAAATCCCCTATAAAAAGTGGGTGCGCTTCTTCGCCCCGCTGCTCATCGCGTTCTACATCGTGGCCTTTGTCACCCTGTTCATCGCGATTCAGATCGGCTACGGGCCGTTCTGAAAAATGGAATACGCACAAAAAGGCCGCAGGCTCTGCCTGCGGCCTTTCTTTTTTGTCCTTCTCCTTTAATGACAGACAGCCTCAAAAAGTCTGCTGCCGTATCGCTAAATTTTTGCGGCAGCGCTGCCAGAACAGGACGATCAGCGTTCCCTTTGCCACCGTCGAAAAGCTCATCGCCGCCCAGATGCCCAGCACGCCGAACGACGGCATGAGCAGGAGCGCCCCCGGGATGCGCAGCAAATTCAATAGCGCGCTGATCGCCGAAGGCGGCCGCGTCCTGCCGACGCCGTTGAAGCAGGCCGACGCGCTGATTTCCAGGGTCAAAAACGGCTGCGATAAGCCGAAAATCAACAGATACTGCGCCCCGAGCAGAATGCCCTGCGCATCGCCGGGGAGGAAAATTCGAAAGAGCGAGGTGCGAAATCCGATGAGCAACAGCAACGCGCCGACACCGACAAAAAGCATCGAGACAAGGCCTTTTGTTGACGCCTCCTTCACGCGCTTCTCGTTTTGCGCTCCGTAATTCTGTCCGATCATCGCAGTGATCGCAACGGAGAACCCCTCCGCCGTCATCCATGAAACCGATTCGAGCTGCGCTCCGATCGACGCCGCCGCCACGGCGGTCGCGCCGTATACCGCAATGAAGCGATTCAAAATCAGCGATACCGTCGCGTGCACGCTCTGCAGCAAAAACACCGGAACGCCCAGCCCCAGCATCCGGCGCCACAAAGCACCGTCGACCGGGCGGCGAAGGCGGATGCTTCGGATCGCCGGAACCGCGCGTTTCGACGCCGTGAGGAACAGCGCGAAGACGACCGCCTGCGCAAATACGGTGGCCAGCGCCGCGCCGGAAACGCCCAACGGCGGCAACACACCCACGCCAAAGATCAGCAGCGGATCGAGGAGCATATTGACGACCAGGCCGATCGCATTGATCCGAAACGGCGTCACGCTGTTTCCGATGCTCTGATACGCCTGAGAGTACAGAATGTTCAGCGTCATAAACAGCAGTCCCGGAAGCACGATGTGTCCGTACTGCACGGCATAGCCATTGACCGCCTCTCCCAGCTGAAAGAAGTACACAAACGGCTTCAAGGCAAGCTCGGTAAGCGCAATATACAGCACGGAAAGCGCGATGCCGAGCTGAATTCCGCCCTCAATCGCGCGGCGCGCCCCCTCCTCATCCTCGCGGCCCATTCGCTGCGAGGTCAGTACGCCCAGCCCGGTTCGCGGAATAATCGCCACCGCATGCCCAATCCACAGCAAAAAGCCGACCGTACCGATCGCCGCCACGGCATTCGAGTCGATTCGGCCGATCCACATCATATCGGTCAGGCTGTAGGCCATTTCGATCAGCGCCGTCATCATCAGCGGCGCAGCCAGCCGCCACAGCGCCGGAAAAATCGCGCCCTCCAGCAAATCTATCGTTCGGCGCATCCATCCCTCCGTTTCACATAAAACACCTTCTCCAAAGCGGAGAAGGCGTCCAAAACTACATCACCTGTATATCGACGCGTTCGCAGGAGAGCCCCAGCATACTCCGCACCTGCTTCGCGACGTGTTCCTGAACGGCCTCCACCGTCCCGAGAATCGGCGTCCCCTTCGCGACGCGAAGCACCAGAGCGGTCGACAGCGTCCCGTCCTGCACTGCCGTCCTGATGTGCTTCTTATAGCCGCGCCGAAGGCGCCGCGCCTTCTCATCGTATCCCTTCACCTCGAACACGCCCTCGACCTTCGCCGCCGTCGAAGCGATAATCAGATCAATCACATCGTTTGCGACGTGCACCGACCCACCCTTAAATTGTGCCATATCCTACTCCTTTCCGCAGAGCCCGCGCGCCACCGCCCAGGATCGCGGCGACCACCGGTCAAAGCCCTGCACGTATTCGTTCGCCCCGCGCTTCAAAGCGGCGCGATCCTGCTCGTACGCCGCGTCCTCGACGGCGACGACCCAAAGCCCCGCGGATTTTGCCGTCACACAGGCGTATAACGCATCGTCAAAAAGACAAAGCTCGTCCGGCGTCGTCCCAAAGCGCTCCGCCGCGCGAACATAGAAGCGCTTGTCGTTTTTCGCATATCCGTCCGTTGTAACACTCTGCACGAAATCAAAGTAGGCAAGCAGGCCGGTATGTGCCAATGCCTCCAACGCAAACCGCTCCGGCGTCGCCGTGCCGACCGCCATCGGAATCCCGCACGCCCGAAATTCCTCCAGCATCGCCGTCACGCCGGGCTTCGGGCGCGCTTCCTCGCGGTAGAAGCGGCTGATTCGCTCGTTGACCAGCCGCTCAGCCTGTTCCACCGATAAGTCCAGCGAAAACTGCTTATTCAAAAGCGCCACAATATCCCTGAGGGACATCGTCGCCGTCTGATTTACATCGACCTGCGCATAGTCCACGCCCAGCTGCTCCATATAGCTTTTTTCTAATGAACGCCACATCCTCATCGAATCGATCAATGTTCCGTCCATGTCAAACAGCAACGCCTTCATTTCGCTCCCCCTTTTCCAAATCCCTTCCAGTATACCCAAAAGTCGAATTTTACGCCAGACCTCGGACGATGCCGAAGCGCTGCCTTGACGGCAGGTCTCCCTCGTCGGATAATGGGAGTACGATTGATCGGAAAGGAGATCTCTATGGATCACACAGCGCCCCACAAACTCACCATCGGCGTCCTCGACTCCGGCTTTGGCGGCCTGACCGTCCTTGCCGAGCTCCTGCAGGTTCTCCCCGAAGCCTGTTACATCTACTTCGGTGACAACGCCCGGGCGCCCTACGGAGATCGCAGCGTCCCCGATTTACAAAAAATTGCCGAAGAGGACGTACGCCTTCTTCAGCAATATCATATTGATATTCTCGTCGTCGCCTGCAACACGCTCTCTGCGTGCTGCCTGGATCAACTCGGCGCATGCTTCCGCGGCCCGGTCGTCGGTACCATACTGCCGGCCGTTCGCCGCGCCGCCCGCGAGAACGCCGCAAGCATCGGCATCATCGGCACGACGGCGACCGTCCGCTCCAACCTCTATCCCGAAGCACTGCTGCGCCTACAGCCCGGCGCCGACATCCGCTCCCTCGCATGCCCCGCCCTCGCGCCGATGGTCGAGGCCGGAGATTTTGAAGGTCCTCACGCCGAGCAGCTCGTCCGGGAAGCGCTGCAGCCGTGGCGCGTCCGCGCGCCCGAGCTGGTCATCCTGGGCTGTACGCATTATCCGATTCTGCAAAACGCCATTCAGACCGCGCTGCCCGACAGCCGCCTTCTGGATCCGGCGCGTGCCGTAGCCGAGGAGACCGCCGTCCACGCCGCAGTGCTCCTCACGCCCGGTTCACGGGGATCGGTTCAGCTTTTGACCAGCGCCGACAGCACGGCCTTCCGGACGATCGCCGCCCGAATACTCGGCGTGCCTGAGTCTGCGCTGTCCGTTCAGCACGTACAAACAAAAGAGCCTCCCCGCACGTGACCGCTCTCCTTCACCGCATTTCGGTAAAGCGAGCGCCCCCCCGGCGGGGAGGCTCTTTACTGCCATAGCTTCTTTGCCTTCCGACGCGGCCGCGCCGGACGCTTTTATTTGAGCTTCATGCGCAGCGACACCGGCGCCTCGGTCAGGACGAGCAGCGGATCCTCCTCCAAGATACGCTCCGGCGCCTCCGGCCACAGATGCTCCGACAAAGGATATGCCAGGTACACCGTCTTGGTCATGCCGACCTTCAGACGAAATCGCTCCGAGCCCCTCATATCCGGATTAAGTACAGAGTATATATGGGAATCCTGGGTCATATACGTCTCCTTCAACTGGAGGCGCCAAAATATACAGTCGATCCCCGTATCCGTGTTCGATTCATTTCGAATCTCGGTTTCGACGATCAGCACGTGTTCGGGCAGTGAGCCTAGGCGCCTTTGTTCGAATATCATGTACTGTTCAAATTCCTCGCGCGTAAACGCACTTCGCTCAATGACGCTCTCCATCGTCGCCAGCTCCGTTTTCCGGACTCGGATAAAGTACCCGTCGCTGTTCTGCAGCTGCGGATCGTCGATGTAGTTCGAGCCAAAGCCCACCTCTTCACCCAGGGGCACCACCTGTCTCGGCGGCGCCTGCCATTCCGCATTAACCGAAATCACGCGCCAGGCATACAGCGGAAGCAGGATGAGCAGAGCCAGCGCCCCCGCCCGCCTGCATCTTTTGCGCATCCGGACGCGCTCCGGAAAATATTCTTCCCATTTGTGTCGCATACCATCCTCCTATCGGACGCCCGGGAATACCTCCCCCTCCCGTACGGAATAGATTTCATCCGCCATCAGCTTCAGCACCTCATAATCGTGACAGCTTACGACAACCAGCGTCCCCTGCGCCTTCAGCTCCGAGACGATCTCCACCACCAGCTCCACGCCATCCGAATCCAGCGCGTTCGTCGGCTCATCCAGCAGCACCAGCTCCGGCTCCTCCATAATCGCCGCGGCAATCCCCAGACGCTGCTTCATGCCGAGCGAGTATTTCCCGTAGCTCTTCCTGTCCTCCGGATCCAGTCCGACGCGCCGAATCGTCTCCCGAATCCGCTGTGCCGAAGCCGTTCCGCGGATCCCCGCGAGAAACACCAGATTTTCATAGCCCGACAGATAATCCAAAAAGGCCGGATTTTCAATCAGCAGCCCGATGCTCGGCGGAAAATCCAGCTCCTTGCCGAGCCGGCGCTCGTCGATGTACACCGCTCCGGAGCTCGGGCGGATTAAGCCGGCGATCAGCCGCATCAGCATGGTTTTTCCCGAGCCGTTTACGCCCTTCAGGCCGTAGCAGCGGCCGGGCGTCAGCGAAAGGGAGGTTTCCCGGATTACCGTACTCCCCTTGATCGTCTTTGTCACATTTTCCAATCGAACCGTCGTCATGTGCCTCGCTCCTCTCAATCGTCGATCCGCCGCGGCATGATATCGTAGCGCTGAAACAGCCAGACGCTTACCACACATAGTGCGGCGCCCATAATCAAAAATGTCGGCAGCCCCCCCGTCGCGTCAATGCCGCCTTGATCGACGTGTGCATATCGAATCGCCATCGCATAATTTCCGATCCAGATCGGTTCTGTCGAAAGACCGGCGCCGATCAGCGGAACCATCGCCACTCCGTATGCAACAACCGTCGGCATCATCAGAGAAAGGAATGACTGGAACAAATTCAGGCATACCGAAAACAGGATCGGCAGACCGAGGAACAGGGCCGGCGCGCGCAAGATCGGCTCCGGCGCGGGCACATCGACCTCAAAAAAAGCCGTTAAGAAGTCCGAATCCACCGACAGCGCGATCGGAATGCCGAAGATCAGGCAGCCCAGCAGCAGGACGCCGTAGCCGATCAAAAAAAATATTCCTGTCTGAAGCGCGATCCATAAAATCTTGCTGCTCCACCACCGTCTCCTCGTCCCGGTTCGCACCATGAGCTGACCTCCGATACCCAAAACGTCCTGAAGAGGATAGACGCTGGTCAGAAAGCAGGACAGGCAGTAGATCAGCACCCAAAGGGTGGGGAACTGAAACCGCCCGGTCTCCGGCGGGAAATATTTCACGCCCCCAAACACCTGAAACAAAACGCTTCCGAAGGTATAGCCCGGAACCCCGTTTTTATTATGAAGCATACGGAAGGCGACGACCGAAAAAAGCAGCGCGGGGATCGCCCAGGCGCGCTTGGTCCGCAGACTTCCCTCTTTCATGTCATGCCACAGCATCTTACAAAACATCTCTCTTCACTCCTCTGTAATACACCACACCGCCGATCGCCGCCGCCAAGCCCAATGCCATCAGCAGCATCAGCAGGAGATGATGCTTGGCGGCTCGCGGTGACAGATTCAAAAATATAACCGGAGACCATTCCCAATCGAACAGAAAAGCCTCAGAAATATAATCGAATGTGAAAAGCCCGATCGGCGGCAGCAGCACCGACAGCGTCGCCGCCTGCGCCGTTCGCACATAAAAGGCGATGCAAAGGCTCAGGCAGGTCCACAATCCGGCATAGACGAACTGAAACGCTGCGAGCAGGAGGACGCTGAGCCACGGAACGGAAAAATACGTATGCGCCAATCCGTCCGCCATACTGATCCCATGGAGGATCCACTCGCTCGGCTCCGGGGTGCTCGCCGGAACAAAAAGCGCCAGCACCACCGCGCTCAGCAGCAGGGGGACGACGCCCAGCATCCCGCTGAGGAGAAACGACGCAGAGAACTTGGCCGTGTAATACCGTTTCTTTCCCACGCGGGCAATCACCTGCTGCCAATATCCGCGCCGCATCTCCGCCGCCAGCCCTCCGCCGACCGCCAGACAGATCAGGAGCGGCAGCACATATTTTGCAAGGTAGGTTGCATACGTCCCGACAGAGGCGCCCGGCAGGAAAAAAAACAGGTTGTTATGTCGGGCTAAGGGGTTCGCTCCGCCATAGGAGGGGTCGGAAAATTTCAGCGCACAATATTCTACGATTCGATGCTGGTGCTGCAGCCCCAAAAATACGTCGAGCGCCGTCAGCAGCAGAATCAATGCGGCGGCCAGTCGGAAGGTGCGGCTCCGCACCATTTTTTTCAGCTCAAGTCCGATCAATCCGCTCATCGCGATGCTCCCTGCTGAAGCTCTGCCCTAAAGTAGGGAACCGGGGTATTCTCTTTGCCGTCGGCGAACCCGCCCTCGCCGTAATACAAATACACCGCGTCCGGCTCGTCGCGATCCTCCGGCAAAAAGGCGCCTATCGTAAATTCCTGACGCTCGCCCTTGACCAGAGCAAGACGGAAATAATTCCGCTCCGTCAAAAGCTTGCCCGACGGGTGCACATCCAGATATACCAGCTTCGCAAATTCTTCGTCTGCCTCTTCGTACATCTCTCCGGCCGTCATTCCCGGGGCAGCTTTTATCTCCAGGTGATTCACGGGAAACGCAATATCATCCCCCTTCAGCAATTCGATCCGGAAGCGAAAGAGCGCATAGACCTTACCCGGGGGCATTTTCTCGATGCGCCGAAGTCTGGCTCCCTCCCCGCGGAATTCATCGTTTGTCACCTTCGACAGATCTGAGAACACGCTCGCCTCCAACAGCTCCAGCCGGATCACGCTCCGCCCCGGCGCCGCCAGCTCCTTCGGGTTGGCGTCGATTTCCTGTTCTATCGTCTCCGCATGCTTCTCCTCCACGGGAGGCGCAATCGTACAGGAGCTGAATATCAGCGCACAACAGAGCATAAACAAAATCCATTTGCTGTTTTTCATGGCTGATTGATTCTCCTTTGCATTTTCAAAATTTATTCTCGTCGATAATGAAGAATGAAGCAGGACGTACTCCATCGGACGATCTATGCTGTTTTACCAGGCGTCCACGTAATGTCCCTGGCTATCCGGGCTCCAAACCCCTTCTACATATCCAGTCCCCAAAACCGTCACTCCCAGCCGCGCGAGGCGCCCGCTGTGCTCGTAAATCAGGGTGTGCAGGGAATATTTAACATCACGCCGCAGTGTTGTCACAGCTCCGCCTTCGTTGTCGAGAATCCAGCTCCCGTTTGCGGCTTTCCGCTCAGCACGAACCAAGTAATTTTGACTCGGACAATTATACACGTAGACGTATACCGGCGTGGTGTCCTCCTTGGCCCTCGGAGCCGTATGAAACGAAGAAAACAGTGATTGTGATTTGAACCAAAACACCGTATCTTCCGTATTGGCCGCAAACGATTGTCCTGGCATCATGACCAGAACCATCAGCAGGGCCAAAGCCCCTGAAAAAATTCGCTTCATAATCCCTCCTTAAATTTAGATAGGTTTGATGGTTTTGACGTCCTGCGTCATCCCTCTTTAATAAGTATATGCTAACATTTCTTTTTATGTCAATAGTGATTACGTTTTCTTTTATATTTTTAGTAAAATGTAAGAGCTTTTTCCCGTTTCCCGTTTTCCCGGCCGGTTTCCCGGCATAAATTGAAGCCTTTAGCGCGAGGGAACTATTTTGTCACAGAATAGGAGAAATCCCGTTTTATAAGTAAAGGCCCGGCAACGACGCCGGAAAATCATTTAATAAAAAATAATTAAGGGAATAAGGAGGCTCCGATGAAATTCAAATCTTATCGAACAATCGCCGCGCTGCTTGCCGCACTGCTCCTCTCCGGATGTGGTGCGCCCGCAAACAATGCCGTCCGAACGGACGAGGGCTTGGCGGCGGAGCGCTATGAAACCGCTAAAACGGAGATTGCCGAGGACGGTGATATTGCCAACTCAGCCGCATCGTCTGAGGCCGCCGGGCGCTTCGGCGATAGCGCAGCGCCCGACGGCCCAAACGAGCAGGGCGACGTCAAGCGCATCCGAAATGCAAACATCACGCTGGAAACGCTGAGCTATAACGATACCATCGAAGCGCTGACCGCACTGCTCACGCAGTACAATGGCTATCTGTCTTATCAGGAGGTTTACGAGAGCGGCCGGGGATATCGCCCGATTTACTACGACGCACAGGGGCAGGAGCTGAAGGAGCTTATGTCCCCGGAGCGCGAGCTGACCGAGGCGGAAAAGAGCCAAATCGCGCGGGTCGAAAACGGAGAGGCGTTGAAAAGCGCCTACTTTGAGCTTCGAATCCCTGAGGAATCGTTGGACGCCTTTCTGAACGCCCTTCGCGGCAACACCAAAATGGGGCACATCCTGCAGCAGGGACTTTCCGTGACCGACGTGACCAAGAGCTACCGGGATACGGCTGCACGAATCCGCGTGCTCGAAGAAAAGCAGGCGCGCCTGCTCGAGCTGATGAAGAACGCCGAGACGACCGCCGATCTCATCGCATTGGAGGAAAGCCTGAGCGACACCATCTCGGAGATGGAGATTTTGAATGGCGATCTGGCCTCGCTGGACGATCAGATTCGCTACGCCACCCTTCAGCTCCATATCGAGGAAACCGTTCGATACACGCACCTCCCCGAGCAAAGGGAATCCTTTGGGCAAAAGGTCGCCACGTCGTTCCAAATCGGACTGGAGAATGTCCTTATCGGACTCGAGTCCTTCGTCCTGTGGGTGGTGCGGCACACCGTGGCGCTCGTCGTGCTGTTCGCCGTTCTTGCATTCGTTCTTGTGCGCATTCGGCGCTGCCGGAAAAACGGACGCTGTCCGTTCGGCAGAAAGGAGAAGGCCCCGAAGCCGGTTACGCCACAGGAAAGCCCCGCAGTCCCGAACGCAACCGCTGCATCCGATGAGGAGGGCGGAGAAGGCGTCCCCTCCTCCGAAGCAAAAGCTGCGTCCCCGGAGGAACGCCTCGACAGCACGCCCGAGGATGTAAAATAAACCTTTTTCAGACAAAGAAGCTAAAAAGGCGGCCGAATGATGCTGCCCCCAAGGTTGGACCGGAAATTCAGCCTGAGGGAGCCGTTCAAAGATCGGCCGCCTTTTTTTGTTTATTTTTCGGCTCGCCTAATAAATAATTTGATTTTGCCTAAAAACCGTGCTACACTGAACCTGAACAATTCGTGGAGCTCCTGTACTCCATTTCTCTTATTTTTTAGGAAGGAACCTTTATGGAAATTCGGTTTTCATTGCGCCGCCTGCTTCGGCGGCTGGGGCTCATCATCGCAACCCTGCTTCTGCTTGCCGTTCTCCATGGCTGCGCCCCCGATATTTCCCCTGCCGGAAGCAAGGACGCTGTCCCCGCGAAAAAACAGGTAACGGTGACCACCTCCTTCTTAGCCGATATGGTGCGCGTCCTGGCGGGGGATTTCGTCGATATTCAGTTACTGATTCCTGCGGGAGAGGATCCGCACCAATACGTGGCAAAGCCACAGGATTTTCAGAAAATCGAGTCTGCCGATCTCGTGCTTTATCACGGTCTGCATTTCGAGGGAAAAATGATTGAAATTCTCGAAAAGCTCGGCAAATCGGTCAGCGCGCATTTCCCGGCGGATCGAATCGGTACAATGGATGAAGAAGGCGAGGGGATCATCGACCCTCATTTTTGGTTCGATATTTTTTTATACAAGGCAGCCGTGACCGAGGCGGCGGAGCAGCTGAGCCTGCTCCTCCCGGAGCATGCCGACGCGATTCGGACTCGTCGGGATCAGTATCTGACTGAACTGACCGATTTAGACGCAGAAATCCGCGAAAAGATTTCCTCGATTCCGTTGGAGCAGCGCTTTCTCGTCACGCCACACGACGCATTTAATTACTTCTCCCGCGCATATAACATCGCCGTCGTCGCCCCTCAGGGCGTAAGCACGGATTCCGAAACCTCCAATGCGGATATTGATCGAACGGTCGCGTTCATCGTGCAGCACAAAATTAAAGCCGTGTTCTCGGAAAGCACGACGAACCCGGAGCGAATGCAGAAGCTGAAGGAAATCTGCCTCGCCAAGGGATGGCCCATCGACGTCGTCGAGGGTGAGGGCCGGGAGCTGTTTTCGGACTCGCTCGCTCCTCAGGGACACGACGGAGATACGTATCTGAGCATGTATCGCCACAATGTCGATTTGATCGTCACATATTTGAGATAGAAGGACGCGCGGTCCCCGCGCCGGCAAAACAGATTTTGGAGATTATTATGAACGAAACAAAACCGTCCCTCATTCACGTAGAGGATCTGACGATGACCTATCTGGAAAAACCCGTTCTCTGGGATATCGACCTCGACATTCCGGAAAACACGCGCTGCGCCATCGTCGGTCCGAACGGCGCAGGAAAATCAACTCTTCTCAAGGGCATCCTTGCCCTGCACAAGCCGACGGCCGGAACCATCCGAATTTGGGGACAGACTCTGCCCGAGGTGCGTCAGCGCATCGCCTATGTGCCGCAGATCGGCTCCGCAAACTGGGACTTCCCGACAACGGTATTGGATATTGTACAGATGGGACAGTATGGGCACCTGGGATGGATTTGGCGTCCCGGAAAGCGCGAAAGGGAAATCGCCGAGGCCGCTCTGGCGGAAATGAAGCTCTCCGATTTTGCAAACCGGCAGATCGCCCAGCTTTCCGGCGGGCAGCGTCAGCGCGTCTTTCTCGCGCGCGCCATCGCCCAAAACGCCGATCTCTACATCATGGACGAACCCCTGACCGGCGTGGACGAAACCACCGAGCACATCATCATGGAAAAATTCCTCGACTTTCAACGCCAGGGGAAAACCGTTGTCGCCGTACACCACGATTTAAGCACGCTGGAAAACTACTTTGACTATCTCATCGTCCTCAACCGAACCCTGAAGGCGATTGGTCCGATGGCGCAGACGCTGACGGAAGCAAATCTCGCTTCGGCCTACCGGGGATAGGAGGACGCCATGGAATTGTTGCAAAGCTATTCTTTTCAGGTCATTGCTCTGGGCACGATGCTGCTCGCGGCTGTCGCCGGCGTCGTCGGCTGCTTCAGCGTTTACCGGGGGCAAAGCCTGATCGGAGACGCAGTCGGGCACGCGTCCTTTCCCGGCGTGCTGATCGCCTTTATCCTCTTTCAGACGCGAGCGCCCGGCGCATTGCTGGCCGGCGCGATCGTCACCGGCGCCGCCGCCTATCTCCTGATTCAAACCGCGCACCGCCACTCCAAAATCGGTCTGGATGCCTGCCTGGCGATCTTTTTATCCGGTTCCTTCGGCCTTGGGATGGTGTTAAAAAGCATGATTCAGGGAAATCCCGATTTTTCCCAGGCCTCGCAGTCCGGTCTGAGCAATTACATTTTCGGACAGGCTTCCTATATGCTCGAAGCCGATGTCCTGTGGATCGAAATAATATCGCTGCACTGTCTGGCGCTTCTGCTTCTTTTCTACAAGGAGCTGAAGCTCGTCACCTTTGATCCGGCATATGCAGACTCGATCGGCATCTCCACGCGATTGATGAACGGCGTCGTTCTCCTGATGACCATCGCGTTGATCGGCGTCGGGCTCAAGGCGGTCGGCGCCATCCTCATCAGCTCGTTCCTCGTACTGCCCTGCGTTGCGGCAGATCAATGGACACACCGCTTCTCCCGTGTTCTTCTGCTCAGCGCGCTCTTCGGCGCCGTTTCCGCCTTGCTCGGAACCGTACTCAGCACCGTCGTGCACGGATTTTCGACCGGTCCGAGTATCATTTTAGTCTGCGGAAGCATTGCCCTTCTCTCCATGCTCTTTGGCACGAGAGGTGCGCTGCGCCGCGCGCTGCAAAGGAGGCGTTCATGATTCACGCATTGATTGTGCTGCTGCTCACCTCGCTCGCGTGCAGCCTGTTAGGCGTCTTTTTAACCCTGCGGCGGCTGTCGATGCTGGTCGACGCCATCAGCCACACAGTCCTGCTGGGGATTGTTCTGGCCTTTTTCGCCACACACGATCTGACCTCTCCCTGGCTGCTGATCGGAGCGGCCATCCTCGGCGTCATCACTGTCGCGCTGATCGAATCGCTCGGCAAAACCGGCGCCGTCAAGTACGATGATGCCATCGGCGTCGTCTTTCCGATGCTGTTCGCCCTTGCCGTAATCCTGATCAGCCGCTACGCGCGCAACGTTCATCTCGATACCGATATGGTACTGTCCGGCGAGGTTTTGTATTCCGGTCTGAACACCTTCGTTTTCTTCGGCATCCCCATCGCCCACGCCGCCTTGCGTATGGGCGCTCTGCTTTTGCTGGATCTCGCCTTTATTCTCCTGTTCTATAAGGAGCTGAAGGTATCGACCTTTGACACTGAATTTGCCGCACTGCTCGGCCTTCCCTTAGGTGCTCTGTTCTACGCCCTGATGACGCTGACGTCGCTCACCGCCGTGGCGGCGTTCGACGCGGTCGGTTCCGTGCTGGTGCTCTCTTTTTTCATCACGCCGGCCGCCTCGGCCCTGCTTTGGACAAAGGATCTCCGGACCACGCTGCTCCTGTCCGCGCTCTTTGCCGTCGCCGGCAGCTTTATCGGCTACCGGCTGGCCCTGTTTTTTAATGTGTCGATTTCCGGCATGTGCGCCGTCTGCAATATGGGCCTGTTCACCCTGTCGCTGCTGCTGTACAAAAACGGACCCGTCGCGACGATTGTCCGGCGGCGGCGCCATACCGCTGCCCTTCGCCGCGAATTGTTCCTGATCCATCTGGGCAACCATGCGGCAACGACGCGCTACAGTGAAGAAAATGCCCTTTCTACGATACACGAGCATCTCCACTGGTCGCCTGCGCTCGTCCGAAAAACCGCAAACCGCCTGAAGCAGCGCAATGAATTGGCGGAGCAAAACGGTTACTACGTTCTGACGCCTCACGGCGAATCAGTCGTTTTGGAACTCTGCTATCAGTACGGGTTAACCCTTTGCCCGCTGCCCCCTGTTGAAATGAGGAGACCACAATGAAGCCCAACCGCGAAGAATACCTCACGACCATATTTAAGCTCAACACCCGCAAGGGGCGCACGACGAACAAGGATATCAGTCAATGGATGCGCATCGCGCCCTCCTCCGTAACGGAAATGACGCGGAAGCTGGAGACTGAGGGCCTGGTTCAGATCAGCCACAACCAAATCACACTCACGGAAAACGGCATTGCGCTCGCCGAAAAAGTCCTGTCCAAGCATCGCCTGTGGGAGCTTTTTTTACAGCAGGTGCTGCATTACGACTGGCACGATGTCCATCAACAGGCCACGCTCCTTCAATACGCTACCTCGGATCAGCTGATGGAACGGCTCAACGCCTTTCTCAATTACCCGCCCCATTGTCCGCACGGCGGGGTTATCTTTCTGAACGACCGCGGAGAGACGCAAGAGCTGCACCGCCTGTCCGAGGCGCCCTGCAGTCTCCCGCTCTGCATCCGCCGCATCGCCGACAACAAAGAGCTGCTCGATTATGCCGACCGGCACCACCTGTTCATCGGCCAGCACGTCCGTCTCGATTTCGTCGAGGAATTCGACCGAAGTGTACAGATCACCGTCGAAGGGCAATCTCAGACGCTCTCCGCAAAGGCCTGCGATCAGATCTTTGTCAGCGTGGAGAAATGAGGCAGCAAAAAGGGAGCTGCGCGTAGGAACCGCCTCCAACGGTCAGGCCAAAGGCCTGATCGGAAAAGGTCGGTTTCCTCGCCGCAGCTCCCTTTTATACGGTTGATTCGCTTTCCGTTTACTGCGCGTTCCTCTGACGAAGCCCGCGAACGGAGATCACCGTCCCGACAAAGCTGATACCGATGCCGATCAGCAGCGTATTCCGGATGCCGATCCCGTCGATGAGCGGGCCGCCTGTTAAATTTCCGAATACGCCGCCCAGAATAATCGCAAAAAGAATCATCGCCTGTCCCCGAATCAGATCCTGCTCGCGGACAACCTGAGCCGCATAGTATGTCGAAGACGGCGTCAGCAGGCCGAACGCCAGCATTTGAAAGCCCTGCGATAAAAAGATCATCCCGACGTTCTGCGCGAAGTACAGAAAGATAACCTTTACGGTGAATGCGATCATCGACAGGCCAAGCCACCACCGGTCTGTGGCTCTTTTTTGAAGCAGGGAATAAATCACCATCGGAATCAGCTCTACAAATCCCGCGAAGGCGACCACCAGTCCCAGCTGAGTCGAAGAGCCGCCGACGGACTCTACGACATAGAGCATGTATGTGTTGAGCAGCGAATGCGTCGTAAAGAGAAGCGTCACGCCGACAACAAAAAAGAGAAACACCGGATATTCCGAAAAAAATCTCCGAAGCGGCACGGGCGGACATTCCTCCCTCCGGCGCTCCGGGACACGCGGCAGCAGGAGCACAAACAGAGAACTCAGCAGCCCCGAAAGCATCATGATCAGCGCGAGCAGCTGAACGGAACGATGCTCAAACAGCAGCCCGAGCAGCACGGACGAGCCCGCGAAGCCAAAGGAGCCGATGCCGCGCCCCAAGCCAAAATTTACCCGGCGGCCGCCCTGTACATAGGCCATGCCCAACGCAT
>JAEXCD010000058.1 GCA_023393715.1 Bacillota bacterium | reverse complement strand
CGCGTGGCCTGTGACGGAACGGCATTGATGATCAGCGACGCTCCGTTCAGCGCCGCCCGATAATCCGTGGTGGCGTGAACGTTGACACAAAACCGAAGTCCCTTAAGGTACCTTCGGTTCGTATGCTCTTCGTTGATTTCACGGCACTGCTCTTCTCTCCGCACTGCCATGGAAACCATGCAGCGGTCGCTTAAAAGATTTGCCAGGGCGCTTGCCCAGCTTCCGGCGCCTAAAATACATATTTTGTCCATGAGCGTCACCTCTTTTTCCGAAACGTGATTCGCGATTCCTCCCCGCGGAGAAGCCGGCGAATATTGGCGCGATGCCGCCATAGAACGAGAAGCCCCATACATAGAATCACCGCCGTTTCATGTTGCCACCCGAAAAGAAAAAACGAAAGGAATGGCGCGGCGACAGCCGAAAAGACGCTGCCAAGTGACACCAGCCGCGTCGGCAGCACCAGCAGGAAAAACAGAATCACCAGACAGCCGACCAGCAAAGGCGAAATGCAGAGCAGTACGCCCAAGGACGTCGCAACTCCTTTCCCGCCCCGCAGGCGCATGTAGGGAGAATAGCAGTGACCGATTACGCAAAACAAACCCGCCGCGAGCATCCCATCCGATCCGGCGAAAACGGTGCCAAGACAGGCGCTGACATAGCCCTTCAAGCCATCGAGCACCAGCGTTGACACGCCGATCGCAGGCCCTAAAATGCGCAATGCATTTGTCGCGCCGGAATTTCCGCTGCCCATGGAGCGGATATCCACCTGGCAGAAAAGCTTCCCGAGCAAAAAGCCGAAGGGAATTCCTCCGAGCAGATAGGACAGAAGCGCCAGGATCAGGATCCGGCCGATCATGGCCGCCCGTCCCTCTCGCGCACTTCGATGTCCAATGGAACGCCCTGGAAATTAAAATTCTTTCGAAATTGGTTTTCGAGGTACCGAAGATAGGAAAAATGACACAACTCCTTCTCGTTCACGGAGAGAATAATCTTCGGCGGACGCGTCGTGACCTGAGAGGCATACAGGAGCTTGAGCCGCTTGCCCTTATCCGATGGCGGCGGATTGAGCGCCGTCGCATCGCGAAGCACCTGATTGAGCACGCCGGTGCGAATCCGGAAGCTGTAGTTTTCGTTGACCTGGTCGATCACCTCGAACAGCTTATCGATGCCGCGTCCCGTTTTCACCGAAACAAACACGACCGGAACATAGCTCATAAAAGAAAGCTTTGTACGGATTTCGCGTTCAAAATCGCGCTGTGTGTTGGTTTCTTTTTCGATGAGATCCCACTTATTGACGACGATAATCGATGCCTTTTTGTTGTCGTGCGCATATCCGGCGATGCGGGCGTCCTGATCCGTAACGCCCACGGTTGCATCCAGCATGAAGAGGCACATCTCTGCGCGATCGACTGCACTGTAGGTCCGAATAACCGAGTATTTTTCGATGCGGTCATCGATGGAGCGCTGACGTCGAAGCCCGGCCGTATCGATGAGAACATACTTTTTCCCGTCGCGCTCGTAATAGGAGTCGATCGAGTCTCTCGTCGTCCCGGGAATATCGGTGACAATCATCCGCTCCTCCTGAAGCAGATGATTGACCATGGAGCTCTTGCCCACGTTCGGCTTTCCGATCAACGCAATCCGCAGTGCATCCTCTTCCCACTCCGTATCTCCGTCCGGCGGCAGAAGTTCAAAGCTCCGATCCAGCAGGTCGCCCAGGCCGAGCCCCTGTTCTCCCGAAATGACCATCATATCCGAAAACCCGAGCTCATAAAACTCGTATACCGACGTCGGAATGGGATGTACCTCGATCTTGTTGACGACGACGAGGCAGTCTCGCCCGGCACGGCGCAGCTTTTCAGCGACTTGCTGATCCAATGGTGTAATCCCTGTACGTCCGTCAACCAGGAATAGAATTAAATCCGATGTCTCGATGGCGATATCCACCTGAAGCTCGATTTGTTTGGCGATCAGATCTTCCGATCCCAACTCCAAGCCGCCGGTGTCCATTAACAGGAAATAGCGGTTTTGCCATTCAACCTCCTGATACAGGCGATCTCGGGTAACGCCTGGGGTATCTTCCGTTATGGAGATTCTCTTGCCGACCAATTTGTTAAAAAGCGTGGACTTTCCCACATTCGGACGTCCGATAATACTTACTACCGGTCTTGACATGAGCGTACCCCCTTTCTTTACTATTTACAGGCTTCCTTTTTCAGGTCCGCCTCGATTTCTTCCGATGTTCTCTTCGCAATCATTTGTACGAGATCCCGTGTCTCATGACGCCGATCGAGGACGCGTGCAGCAAGGTAGTAGAGTGCGAGCCCCGCCAGACCGCCGACCAACGCCAGAGGCTCCCGATCCGTCGCGCCGCCTAAAAGCACAAAATAGGTGAAAAGCATACCGACAAAAAACAGAATGAGCGGCAATCCGTACAGCAGAAAGATACTGGCGAAAAAGCGCTTGTTTTCCATCTCCAACGTCACTTCATCCCCCGGCTGGGCATCGAGCGGATTATCGATCCAATACTGCGTCGGCTTGGCATCACAGGCGCCGCAGCTGGAGCAGCTGCCGCACGCTTCCGTTCGATAGACAAGCACCTCGCAGCGCGAGCCCGCCCTTTGGATCACGATTCCCTTGTTTAACATTCGAACCTTCTTTCTAACGCAGGCGAATGTGCAGCTCCGATAATTGCTCTTCGGTTACATTCGTCGGCGCCTCCATCAGCAGATCGGTCGCCGACTGCGTCTTCGGAAAGGCAATGACATCCTTGATGTTATCCGTTTCCGTCAGCATCATAATAAAGCGATCCAAGCCATAGGCGATGCCACCGTGCGGTGGAGTTCCGTAGCTCAGCGCCTGAGTAAAGAACCCGAAGCGGCTTTCAATCTCTTCTTCCGAAAGCTGAAGCAGACGAAATACCCGATCCTGCAGCGCGGAATCGTTGATTCGAATCGAGCCGCCGCCGCGCTCGTCGCCGTTGATGACGATATCGTAGGCCTTTGCGCGAACCTTCTCCGGCGCCGTTTCCAAAAGCTCGATATCCTCATCCTTCGGACTGGTAAACGGATGATGCTTGGCGACATAACGCTTTTCCTCCTCCGAATACTCGAACATCGGAAAATCGATGACCCACGTAATCGCGAATTCGTTGGGGTCGAGCGTGAGATGCTCTGCCGCCAGAGTGGTGCGAAGCGAGCCCATGCGTTCGAGCGTCTTATCCGGCTCGCCCAGCATGAACAGCGCTAAATCGCCGTCATTCAAGGTCAATGCCTCATCCAGAGCCTTTGCCAGCTCCTCCGTCAGCCATTTATTAAAGCTCGAAGTGAGCTGCCCCGCCTCCTTCTTGAGCCAGAGCAGATTTTTCGCACCGATCCCCTTTGCGTAGGAGGCCAGCTTATCCAGCTTTTTTCGGGAATAGGCCGTGGCTAGTTGTTCAAAGTTGATGGCATAGATACGCTCCCCCGATGCGATTTCATCGGCAAACAAGCCGTGCGCACGGACGATTTCCGTCATCTCGCAAATCTCAAAGCCATAGCGCAGATCCGGCTTGTCCGAACCAAAGCGCGCCATCGCCTCGTCATAGGAAATTCTCGGGAACGGGCGTTTCAGTTCAATGCCCTTGTACTCGCGAAATACGTGGCACATCAGCCGCTCGTTGAGATCGATGACATCCTCCATATCGACGAAGGACATCTCGATATCGACCTGCGTAAACTCCGGCTGACGGTTCGCGCGCAGATCTTCGTCGCGGAAGCATCGAGCGACCTGGTAATACCGGTCGGTACCGCCGATCATCAAAAGCTGCTTCATCAGCTGCGGGCTCTGAGGCAGCGCATAAAACTGATTCGCGTTAATCCGGGAGGGAACGAGGTAATCGCGAGCCCCTTCCGGCGTCGGTTTCCCCAAAAAGGGCGTTTCGACCTCAATGAATCCGTTGTCGTGCAGAAATTCGCGAAATGCGCGCGTAATTTCCGCGCGGTCCTTCAGGCGTTTTTGCATCCCCGGTTTTCTCAGATCGAGATAGCGGTATTTGAGGCGAAGCGCCTCCTGAACAGGATCATCGTCCCGGATATAGATCGGCGGGGTTTTCGCCGTGTTGAGGATGCGCAAATCATCGCACAGAACCTCGACATCTCCGGTCGGCAGATTGCTGTTTTTCGATTCGCGTTCGACGACAATGCCGGATACCGCCAGGACATATTCCTGACGAACCGTCTTGGATTTTTCGTACAAATCGCCCGATGTTTCCTGATTGAACACCAGCTGAGCAATCCCTTCCCGATCGCGGAGGTCGATAAATTCCAGCGAGCCCAAATTTCGCGTTTTCTGAGCCCACCCCATTAACACGACCCGGCTGCCGATGTGCTCTTTTCTCAACGCGCCGCAATAGTGCGTGCGGCGCAGATTCGTCATGTGATCCATTCTGTTCCCCTCTTTCAACGGTCTGAAAATCGCTGCGCATAGCGCACAAACGGATTGCTCTGTAATTCAATTTGCGTACTCGTCTCTTCTCCGTGGCCGGACAGCAGGCGATAATTTCCCTTTTTGTTCAAAATGCGCTGAAACGAGCTCATTAAATGCGTAAAATTACCCGTCGGGAGATCCCAACGGCCAACGGCTCCCTGAAAAATCAGATCGCCGCAAAAAATGACGTCATTCCATTGAAAGCAGCAGCTTCCCGAGGTGTGCCCCGGCGTAAACCACACCTGAAGATCAAACGGCTGAATCCGCTGACCGTCGGTATAAAACTCGTCACATTTGAGCGAAATCGCCCCCAAGCCCATCTCCTGCGTCAGGTTCAGCGACGGGTCCTCCATCATTTCCTTTTCGCCGATATAACAGCCGATGACGCATTGGTACTTTTCGCGGTAGTATTCCGCTGCGCCGATATGATCGCCGTGACCGTGCGTCAACAAAATTTTACGTAGAATCAGACCTTCGGATTCGATTTTTTGCTCTACCGCGGCAATCCGTTCACCGGGATCAATCCAAACGGCATCCTTGGTTGCTTCATCGTACAGCAGGTACGTATTCGTCTGAAATTGTCGCGTCACTTGATGATATATCTGCATATTTTTCTCCTAAAACTGCCTATGCGAATCCAATAAAATCGTCACCGGGCCGTCATTGACCAGCTCCACGCGCATATGCGCGCCAAACTGCCCCGTCTGAACCGAAGCGCCGGCCGCACGGCAATGCTGTACGACCTGCTGAAAGAGGGTATCCGCCGCTTCGCCCCGTTCGGCGCGCACAAAGCTGGGGCGGCGTCCCTTTCGGGCATCGCCCAGCAAGGTAAACTGAGAAACGAGCAGCAGCTCGCCGCCGGCGTCGAAGAGATCCTGATTCATCTTTCCTTCATCGTCCTCAAAAATGCGAAGATGAAGCAGCTTATCCGAAATCCACTGCGCATCCCGTTCCTCATCGCCCGATTCCACGCCGATCAGCACCATCAGGCCGTACGGAATTTCGCTGATGGTTTTCCCCGCTACGTGGACGGATGCGCCGTCGACGCGTTGAACTACTGCTCTCATTTTTCCCCCTCATTCAAAAGCGTCTGCACGCGAATAAACGGGATGAGACGCCTTCGATTAGTTCTTAATTCGATAGATATCCAAGGTTCCGGGAAGCTGCCGAAGCTTTGCCATCATATCCGTGATCTGCTCGACCGCAGTAATTTCAACGGTCACAGACGTCCGGAATGTTCGGTCGCGGTTCGGCTTGGCATTCAGGCCCTGAACATTGAGGCCCATCTTGGCAATCGCCTCCGCTAAAGAGGCGAGGTAGCCCTTCCGATCGAGCGAAATCACCTCGAGCTTCGCGTAAAAAGAGGATTTGTCCGGCTGATCCCACTCCACGGCAATCAACCGCTCCGGTGCATCGGAGTTTTTAATATTGACACAGGATTTCTGGTGAATGGAAATGCCGCGCCCCTTCGTAATGAACCCGACAATATCATCTCCGGGAACCGGCGAGCAGCACTTTGCAAACTTGATTTGCAGATTGCCAACGCCTTCTCCCTTGATGCGCACGACATCCTCGCCGATGCGATGCGGATGCTCCCGGCGATCCAGCTCCACGTTTTCCGCCTTCAAAAGCAGCTCTCTCGCCTGCTGCTGCTTCATCAGCCGGTGATACTCGCGCAGCTTTGTCGTTACCGAGGCAAGGCTCTGCGAGCCATAGCCGATCGCCGCATACAGATCCTCCACGGAGAGATAATTCATTCGCTCCGCGATTTTCTCCAGCCATTCGTCCGTCATGATTTCGGAAACGCGGTATCCGTCCTTGCGCAGATCGCGTTCGAGCATCTCTCTCCCGCTCTCGATATTTTCGCTCCGCTTTTCATGCTTGAAAAACTGGCGAATCTTCTGCTTCGCCTGCGTACTCTTTACAAAGGTGAGCCAGTCGTGAGAGGGTCCTGCCGAATTTTTCGACGTCAGAATCTCGACGATGCTGCCGCTCTCCAGGGTATGGCTGAGGGGGACGATCTTCCCGTCAACCTTTGCGCCGACACAGCTGTTCCCGACTCCGGAATGAACGCGGTAGGCGAAATCGACAGGCGTGGAGCCCTTTGGCAGCTCGATCACGTCTCCTTTCGGGCTGAACACATAGACCGCATCCGAAAAGTAGTCTCCCTTTAACGTCTCCAGGAATGTTCGGGAATCCGTCTCCGTTTTTTGCCATTCCATCAGCTGGCGAACCCAGTTCATTTTTTCATCAAAGTTCGTCGAGCGGCTGATGCCCTCTTTGTATTTCCAATGAGCGGCGATGCCGTATTCCGCGGTCTGGTGCATTTCCCATGTTCGAATCTGCACCTCAAAGGTTTCGCCGCGAGAGCCGATCACCGTCGTGTGCAGCGACTGGTACAGATTAGGCTTCGGCATGGCAATGTAGTCCTTGAAACGTCGTGTAATCGGCTTCCACATCGTATGAACCATGCCCAAAACGGTATAGCAGTCCTTGATGCTGTCGACGAGAACGCGGATAGCAGTCAGATCAAACAGCTGGTCGAAGGTCTTTCCCTGCTGATACATTTTTTTATAAATCGAATACAGGCTCTTGGGGCGCCCCGTAATTTCATAGTGCAGTGAAATTTCGTCCAGGCGCTCGGATAGCTCCTGCTTGATTTCGGCAATATAGGCCTCGCGCTCCGACCGCTTTTTATCGACCAATTCAGCGATTTCGTAATACGCATCGGGATCGAGGTATTTCAGGCACAGATCCTCCAGCTCCCATTTGATCGTGGAAATTCCGAGGCGATGCGCCAGCGGCGCATAGATTTCGATCGTTTCCGTCGCCTTTTCGATTTGCTTTTCCCGCGTTTTATAGTCCAACGTCCGAAGATTATGCAGGCGATCGGCCAATTTAATGATAATCACGCGAATGTCGTTCGCCATAGCCATCACCATCTTGCGATAGTTGTCTACGGCATTTTCAACCTTGGACTTCGATTGAATCTGCTTCAGCTTGGTTACGCCATCGACGAGCGTCGTGATTTCCGCGCCGAATTTTGCCGTCATTTGCTCCTTGGTGATTTCGGTATCCTCTAAGACATCGTGCAGCAGACTGGCGCAGATCGTCGCATCGTCCATATTCAGCTGTGCCAAAATCATGGCGACGTTGAGCGGATGCGTAATAT
>JAEXCD010000046.1 GCA_023393715.1 Bacillota bacterium | reverse complement strand
GAGCAGCACCGCGCAGGACAGGGCGATATTGTGCCAGAAGGTTTTTCCGGTGAGCTTCATACGTCCACACTTTCATCAAACTGATACCCGACGCCGATGACGGTGCGGATAAAGGGCTTGGGCAGCTTTTTTCTCAAATTTTTAATATGGGCGTCGATCACGCGGTCATTGCCGATATAATCTTCATTAAAGACCTGCATAATCAGCTGTCCCCGCGTAAAAACGCGCTTCGGATGGCTCTTTAACGTCTTCAGGATCAAAAACTCACTGATCGTCAGCGGCAGCGCTTCCCCGTCGTAGGTTGCGACATAGGCCTCCTCCAGTATCTGCAGTCCGCCGACCGATCCCATTTCAGGCTGGATGCGGCGCAGAATGGTCTCCATGCGCTTCAGTAAGATAATGGGCGATGCCGGCTTGACAATGTAATCGTCCGCAAGCTGATTGAACGCACTCACCTGGCTTTGCACATCCTCCAACGCGGTCAGCATGATGACCCCCAAATTGTGAAGCTTTTCCGTTTCCCGGATTTTTTTCAGCACCTCCATTCCGCTCGGCCCCGGGACAAGTATATCGAGCACGGCGATATCAAACGGATGCTCTTCCAGCAGGCGCATCGCCTCGTCGCCATCCGGCGCAGGACATACCGTATATCCGGCCATCTCCATATACTCCGTCAGCACCTCACGAATGACGGCTTCATCCTCCAAAAACAAAACGCGCATTGTAATCCCCTCCTGCCCCTGTTTTATCATATCCATATGAAAAAAAGATGAATTTCCCGAAAAACTTTTCTCCGCAAAGCTGAAAAAACTGCCTCTCGAAACGCCGAGAAGCAGTTTAGCGGATACAGGATTCTGTTTTTGCAAGGCCGCGCCGCGCGAAGTCCTCCCGAACCGAGCGCTGAGCGCCTACATGCCGCCTGGCACACGCTTCGGCGCGGCATGAAACAGGCGCAGGCAGTTTGCCACAGCCAGCAGGGATACGCCGGTATCCGCGAACACCGCCATCCACATGTTGGTCCATCCAAGGGCACTGCACAGGAGAAAGAGCAGCTTGATTCCCAGGCTGAAAAAGATGTTTTCCTTTGCGATGCGCACCGTTTTTCGCGCAATGCGAATCCCCGAACCGACGGCATTGAGATCGTCCGCCATTAAGACGACATCCGCCGCCTCAATCGCCGCATCGCTCCCGATGCCGCCCATCGCAAAGCCAACGTCGGACAACGCTAAAACCGGCGCGTCATTCAGCCCGTCGCCGACAAAGCCGACCGTGTCCTTCGGGTTCCGCTCCTTCCACCTCCGCACCCACGCCAATTTCTCCTGCGGCAAAAGGCCGAAATGAACGGCGTCGACGCCGACGCGCTCAGCCACCTCCGTCGCTACCGCGCCCCCGTCGCCGGTCAGCATGGCGATATGGCGAACGGACAACCCACGAAGCTGCCGGATTGCCTCCTCGGCCTGCGGCTTAACGCGGTCCTGAATCACAAAATGACCCATATAGCGTCTGATTGGCGCAATTTGCGCGATATGCACCATCGTCGCGGCCGTGCTTTCGTCGCATCCGTCCTGCCCGGCCTCTTCGGCGAGCCCAAAATCGGACATATGAGCTCGGTTTCCCAGGATATAGGTCGCTCCGTCGATCTCGGCCGTCAGCCCTCTTCCGGGAATGGATACGACCGAATCCGGCCCTTCGCTCCCCCGACTCGACGCAAAGCGCTCCATGCGGCATGCGCGAATTGCTTCCGCGATGGGATGACCGGAGCCCGATTCCATCGCAGCGGCCATTTGAACCATTTCCTCCTCGCTGCTGATCGGCTCAGGGTGAAGATGCACGACTTCAAAGCGCCCCTCTGTCAGCGTCCCGGTCTTATCCAGTCCAAGCACGTTCATTCGGGCAAGCTGTTCCAGTACATTTCCCCCCTTAACGAGAACGCCCGCCCGCGAGCTGACGCCGATTCCCGAAAAAAAAGCCATTGGAACCGAAATGATAAAGGCACAGGGGCACGATACGACCAAAAAGGTCAGACCGCGCCGAACGCCTTCTGAAACGCTGATGTCCCTGAAGAAAAGGGGCAGCAGCAAAGCCAGAAGAATCGCCGTGCCGACGACAATCGGCGTATAAATTCGCGCAAAACGCGTAATCAGGCTCTCCGAACGCGCCTGATTTTCGGAAGCCTCCTCGAGCAGGGACAGAATTCGTCCCGCCGTCGAGTCCTCCGCTCTTTTCTGCGCGACGAGGACGAGGCGCCCCGTTCCGTTGATTGAACCGCTGAGCAGAACGGCGCCGGGCTGTACGCTGAGCGGCATCGACTCCCCCGTCAGCGCCGATACGTCGACCGAGCTCTCACCCCGTTCAATGCATCCGTCCACCGGAACCCGCTCTCCGGATCGAATCTCGAGGATATCTCCTATTTCAATTTCCTCCGGATCGATATCTTCGCACCCTTCATCTGTAATGCGATGTGCGATCGGCGCCGCGATGTCCATCAGCTCGGCGATCGAGCGGCGCGATTTGCCAACCGCCGCTTCCTGAATCGCTTCACCGATCTGATACAGGATCATGACCATCGCCGCTTCCGGATATTCTCCGATCAGAATGGCACCGACTGTGGCCGCACTCATCAGAAAATGTTCTCCTAATAAAAAGGCACCTTTGAGGTTTCGTGCGGCCTGCAGAAGAACATCGAATCCCGAAACACCCCATGCCGCAATAAAAAGAACGGGGACGAGGTACGCCGGCGCCTCCACGCGCTCCAAAACAAAGCCGAGAGCAAACGCGCCGACGGCCGCCAAAATGCGTTTTCTCTTGTTCACGAAATTCCTCAGATCAGCTCACATTCCGGCTCAATGGCGCGGATCACTTCCTGCATGCGCTCCTTGCTCGGCATCTTTCCCTCTTCCGCCTCCACGCTGAGCCTGGATAAAACAAAATTCACCGTAGCCGACGAAACGCCGTCGATTTTGCCGATGGCCTCGCCCATCTTTCTCGCGCAATTCGCACAACCCAAATGCTTCAACTGATAGCTCTTTTTCATGTCATCCTCCTCCGATTTATTTTTCCTCTAGGTGGCACAGACCCATATCAAAAATTGTCGTGACGTGCTCGTCAGACAGCCCATAAAAAACATACTTTCCCTGTCGCCTCGTGCGCACCAGATCCTTTTGGCGCAGCAGCTTGAGCTGATGGGAAACCGCTGAAATCGACAATCCCAAGAGTATTGCCAAATCGCCAACGCACAGCTCGTGACTTCGCAGCGCCGCAATAATTCTCATGCGCGTCGAATCCCCAAAGACGGAAAAAAAGTCAGATAATCTCATGATCTTTTCCTCCGACGGAAGCGCTTGCTGCATACTCTTCAGCTCTTCCATTTCTTCAATCGTTTCTCGTCCGATCATTTCCCCTCCTTTTTTCATTTGAATGTTTGTTCAATTGTCGAAATAATTCTAATCTATCTTTTGTAAAATGTCAACAAAAAAAGAGGCCTTCGCCTCTCTTTTTATGCGGAATGCTTCGCCGGTTCGCAGCCCGTCCCTCGACAAGTCTACTTTTGAAATACAAAATATTTGCTGATCACGTAGTTTGCGACGATGACGACGACCTGTGATACCGTCTTGACCCAGAAGTCATAGGCGCCAAGGCCCATCAGCGTAATGCCGATGTACATAATGCCCATGTCCAGAATCAGAGAGCTCACTCGCCCGCCGATGAAACGGCCGGCCTCCGGGGCGATCGCCCTGAACCCCCGCGCCGTGCTTTGAAAAACCCATTTTCGGTTGGTCCAGTACGCAAACAATACTGAAATAATCCATGCAAGACCATTTGCAGGGAGATAGTCGATGCGCAGGATACGCGTAGCCACAAAGTACACGACATAATTGACGAGTGTCGTCAGTACGCCGAAGATCAGATAAGTGATCAGCTCCCTGTATTTATTCAAGATGTTCTTCACCACTTGCTCCTCTTCGCCCGATCAATGCTCCGCTGAGCCGATCGCTCCGCTTCCGTATGCCGTTTGTCATAAAGCTTCTTTCCCTTTGCCAGAGCGATATCGACCTTGATCAGTCCGCGCCGAAGATTGACGGATAAGGGAACAATGGTATAGCCGTCCTGCTTCACGCCCTGGTCGAGCTGACGGATTTCCTTTCGGTGCAGCAGCAATTTTCTCGGGCGAATGGGGTCGGTATTGTAAATATTGCCGTGGTCATAAGGGCTGATGTGCAGGCCGTAAAGCCAGGCCTCTCCATCTCGCACCTGAACATAGCTCTCCTGAATAGAGACCTTGCCGAGCCGCGCGCTCTTGACCTCCGTTCCCTTTAATTCGATTCCCGCTTCAAGGATCTTTTCCAGAAAGTATTCGTGCCGCGCTTTTTTGTTATTGGCAATTAATCGATCTTTTTGACGATTCATCTTCCTTCACCGTATGAGCGAGCCTTTCGCGAATCAGAAGCAGCCAGTCCGCCCTTCCGATTCGTCTTCGCCCCCTTCCAATTCTTCGGACGAACACCCTGTTTTCGCCTGAAACTCGAAGCCCACTTTGCCCCGCGCGTATTCGTCCCGCCCATTCCGAAGCTCTGCGCCCTGTGCCCGGATCGCGGTTCGTGCGCGCGGATGCGCGCCATATCTGCCATATTGTCGGATTCTTCCTCCCGCTGCGCCGTTTCGGAGGACTCCCGAACGATTTTCAGCGCGATTTCACGCATCACCACATTGGCATGAATGACCAGCACCTCTACGCGGTCGCCATAGTGAATTTCGCGTTTCGACTGCGCCCCTCGGGCGACAAAATGCTCCTCATCGTAGGCATAATAGTCATCCTTCATATCGCGAAAATGGGCCAGTCCTTCGATCGAATTATCCAAAAGAACAAAGGCGCCGAAATTGGTGAGTGATGAAACCGTCCCCGAAAAGGTCTGTCCGACAAATTGCTCCATATACTGCGCACACTTCATGGCGACGACATCACGCTCCGCCTCCTCAGCTCTGCGCTCCGTGTCGGATAGATGCCTGCAAAGCTCGTCCAGCCGCTGATTAAACCCCATCTCTCCATCCATCGGTTTTCCGGACAGAAGCGCTTTGACCATGCGATGCGCGAGCAAATCGGAATAACGTCGAATCGGCGAAGTAAAGTGCGAATAATGCTCAATCGCCAAGCCAAAATGCTGCAGCGGCTGTCGACGGTACATCGCTTTCGACATGCTGCGCAGAATCATGCTGTTCAACAGCCTCTCTTCCTTTGTTCCGGCGGCCTTGTCCAACAGCCTCCGAAAAACGGCCGGAGAAGTGCTTTCCGTCACCAACGGGTAACGGAATGCGCGAAGAGCCATATTCAGCCGATCGACACGCTCTTCATCCGGATTATCATGCACGCGGTAAATAAAGGGCAGCCTTTTCTCCGCAAAGTGCCTTCCGATGACCTCATTGTTGAGAATCATAAATTCCTCAATAATGCCATTGGCTACGCGCCGCTCTTCCCGGCCGACCGAGACCGGAATCCCTTCCTCATTCAGGCGGATGGACGTTTCGGCAAAATCGAAGTCAATTGCACCGCGTTCCTCCCGAATCCTTGCAAGCAGTTCATAGACGGTTTTCATCAGCTCCAGCTTGCCGAGCAATTCCTTCTCGCCGAATGCGACGCCCTTTTCCAGATAATCGGAAACCTGGTCGTACACCAGGCGGTGGTTTGAGCAAATGACGCTGGGATAGAACTGATAATCGACGACATGGCCCTGCTCGTTCAGGGTTATCTGCGTCGTCATTGCCAAACGGTCGACTTGGGGATTGAGCGAGCAAAGCCCGTTGGACAGCTCCTCGGGCAGCATGGGAATGACGCGGTCTAACAGGTAGACGGAATTTCCCCTTCGACACGCCTCCTCGTCAATCGGTGAGCCGGGAATCACGTAATGCGACACATCGGCGATATGAACGTACAGATTATAATATCGACCCCGCTGCTCGAGCGAAATCGCATCGTCGAAATCCTTGGCATCCGCACCGTCGATCGTCACCGTAAAAAGCTTCCGAAGATCGCGCCGCCCTCTTCGGTCCTCCGGGCGAATCTCCTGCGGAAATGCCGCGGCCTGCCTTTGTACCTCTTCCGAAAATTCATAAGGCAGATCAAAGCGTCGCGCAACCGAGGTAATGTCAATGCCCGCCGTTTCAAGGCTTCCAATAATTTCCGTAATATGACCGGTGGGATATTCAAATTTAGCCGCATCGAAGCCGTCGATAACGACCACGACCTTGTCTCCCGGATGCGCACCGGCGTTTCTTTTCGGGTGTATCCAGATCTTCGGGTATCTTCGATTATCGGGGTACACGTAGTACTGTCCGTCCTTTTCGCGTTCGCGGTATAAGCCGGTGATGGTCTCATCATTCCGCTGGAGAATGCGCTCTACGCGCCCCTCCGCCAGCTGATCCTCGCGCGCGCGGCGAAGCATCCTGATACGCACGCGATCCCCATGGCCTGCCCCGTTCATATCGGTCGGAGCGATGTAGACCTTCGGCTCGGTCTTCTCATCCGGCAGAAACAATGCCGCGCCGCGCCTGTTTCCCTGCAAAACGCCCTCATTCGGAAAGCACAGGCTCGTTTCCTGCGCGGGCTCGACCGGACTGCCCCCGAGCTGCTCGGATTGCGTCCGAGGCATCTTCTCTGTCGGCGCCGTCTTTTCGTCCTTCGACATCTCCTCCGTCAAAGGCGCCGCTTTTTCGACTGTCGGCATCTCCTCGATCGAAGGCACCGCTTTTTCGTCCGTCGGCATCTCCTCCGTCAAAGGCGCCGCTTTTTCGTCCGTCGGCATCTCCTCCGTCGAAGGCGCCATATTTTTCTTCGCCGGCTCTTCTTTTTTGACTTTAGACGCACGCGCGGTTTTTTTCGGCAGCTTAATCCGCCCCCGCTTCGTCACGCGAATCAATTCCTGACAAACCAAGCCGTCGATCTGCGCTTCCAGCTCCTTTTTTTCATCGCCGCGCAAACCAAAATGTCTGGCCAGCTGCTTCACCGTCATCGGCTCATATTCTGAGCTCGTGAAAAAGCGCATCAATAATTTTTCAAAATCCATCATTTTCTTCTCATTTCCTCTGGTTCCTGCAAATCTGTCTCTCATGAGCCGCCCTGCTGCACAAGGCTCCATGCTCACGGAGACGGATAATAAAAAAGCCCGGTTGCAGGCGCATCCGGAGCTTATCGTATCCTTTACAGTGCGATAATCGCAATCAAGCTGATCATAAACACCAAGGCACTGACAATCGTAAATTGCTGAAGTTTCTTTTCCTTCGACTGATGAGCCGACTTTCCAAACATATTGGTATCCTGTCCGTACGCCGAGCCCATGCCCTGCGTTTTCGGCTCCATTGCAAGTGTCGATAAAATAATAACCGCACTGGAAATTACCAACAGGACGATAAAAAACTTGTCCATTCTTTCACCCCTTCACCTATATTCCGACTAATACGCTAAAAAGTATACCAAACCGACGTTCATAATTCAACGTACCATGACCAAATCCCGCAGTTTTTCGAGTGTTTTTGTACCGATTCCGGATATTTCCAGCAATTCCTCCACCGATTGAAAGGGCTTTGCTTCGCGGCGGTCGACGATCTCCTGCGCGCGCTTCGGCCCAATGGACGGTAAAGCCTGCAGCTGCTCCGCCGTTGCGGTATTGAGGTTCAGCCGCGCCCCCTGCGCCGGAACGATGACGGATAATTCATCCGGAGCAGACGAGACAGCGCTGTCCGCTCCGATCGCTTCGCTTTGCCCCGAAGCGTCCCCCGCCCCTTGAACGGGAATGCGAATTTGCATTTCATCTACGAGACGCTGCGCCAAATTGATATTCTCGGCCGACGCATTCTCCGTCAGGCCGCCAGCCTTTTCAATGGCATCTCCAATGCGCTCCCCTTCTGAGAACGGATAAATTCCCGGATGACGGATCGCCCCCGCAACGTGGACGAAGCCTGCCTGCTCGTCGGCGGAGGAAGCGCGGCGTTCGTTTTCTCCTCCTGAAGAGGTATCCGACGCATCGGAAACGGAAGGCTCGCCGCTTGCCCGACTCTGGTCCTGCACCGTTTCGCTTTTTCGGTAAAAATCGCCCTCGTTGGAAGATGCTCCGCGTCTGTTTAACGTTCGCCAGCCCACGACGATGAAAAAAACCGATGCGCAGATTATGAAAATTTGATCCCGCTTCCCATGACGCATACCCGGCCTACTGCTTATCCGGCTCTTTCCACAAATTCTCCAGGCCGTAAAAAGCGCGTTGGTCGGCCGTAAAGATATGGACGATGACATCGCCTGCATCGATCAGAATCCAGCTGCCCTCGCGAAATCCCTCGGGGTTTTTGGCATCGTATCCTTCCTTTGCGAGCGCGTCGTCAATCGCATCGGCGATTGCCTGTGTATGATTTTTGTTTCTTCCCGTCACCAATACAAAATGATCGCAGATCCCCGCCTTTGCAGAAATGTCGATGACCTGAATATCCTGTCCCAGTTTATCGTCCGCTGCCTTAACGATGGTTTCCAACCTCGTCATTTTTTGCTCGTCCATGCATACTCCTCTCTCTTACGACTACACATTTTTTTCACGTCGTCTCTCGCCCGAATCGTTTCCGGATCAATCGCCATATCGCTGTGCGCCAGATAATCCAGCGTGTGCTCCATCGACGCCAGCAGCGCCTCATCGAGGTCCTGAAGCGCGATTGCCCGAATGCGGTTAATGCCCGGATAGGCTCGGTTTGGTTCGATTAAATCCGCAAGATAAACGATCCTGTCGACCGGCGTCATGCCTGCACAGCCCGTCGTATGCGCCCATATCGCGTGAATAATTTCCTCGTCTTCAATCCCAAGCATATGCCGACACCACAGCGCGCCGAGATGCGCATGCTGAATCGGCGACGGAGCCCAATCCGCCTCCCTGAGAATTCCTTTTGAAACAAGCTTTTCAAAGCAGTCCCTCTCGTGATTTTTGCAGCAGTCGTGTAAAAACGCGGCCGCTCGCACCCGATCCTGATTCGCTCCGAAACGGTCTGCCAGAAAAACGGCTGTTTGTGTGACCCCCAGCGTATGGGTATAGCGCTTCGGCTTCATTATTTTTCGCAGCCATTGATCCCAGGTTCGAAAGGGAACCTCCCTTAAAAAGGTCAGTGAAACGTTCTTCACCGACTGACAAAAATACCGCCCTTCCCTTTCGGCGGCTTCTTCCTCGATCCTTTCAGACATACAGTCTCTCTCTTTCGATATACCGGCGAACTGCCTCGGGGAGGACATAACGCAGTGAACTGCCCTTCCGGAGCGCCGCACGAATGGCCGTCGAAGAAATATCGGTGACATACTCTCCGACCAGCCGAACCCGATAGCCTCGTTCCGTCAATTCCCTTGCTTTTTTTTCGCCGTCGCCCGTTTGCCGCGCCCGCCGAAGCGCCAGGAGCTCGACGTGTGAAAGGAGCGTTTGCCACCGGAACCACGACTCAATCGACAGCAGACTGTCCTCGCCGACGATGAACACGATGGACCAGTCCGGGTGTTCTTTCTCCAGCGCCAGTACCGTGCGAACCGAGTAGCTGATTTCCTTTGAATCGACTTCCCGGCTGTCAACTTCGAGGTAGGGATTATCTGCCGTTGCAAGGCGCAGCATCTCCAGCCGATGCTTTGCCGGCGTAATCTCATCTCCCTTGTGCGGCGGATCCCCCGCCGGAATGAGCAGTACCTTCTCTATCTCTCCCGCCTGTCGTGCCTGTTCCACCGCAATCAGATGCCCGATGTGAACCGGATCAAACGTGCCCCCATACAGCCCGATTCGCTTCCTGGCCTGTTTGCCATCCATCATCGCCTCACTTTGCTTCCGGAAGCTGGATGACCGGCTTTTTGGCCGGACGGTACAAAACCAGCTTTGAGCCAAGCTGTGAGATAAATTCTGCATGAAGGCGCTCGAGCAGATCGGCGGTCAATTCCTTTGCCGTCACATCGGCCGTCTCCAACACCTTAATCTTGACGAGCTCGTTCGCCCACAGCTGATCATCGATTTGCTTAATGACATTTTCCGTCAGCCCCTGCTTTCCGATAATGACCGAAAGCTGCAGCGTATTTGCCATGGATTTCAAAATACTGCGCTGTTTTCCCGTCAGCATGTGCTATTCCTTTCCTTCCTGTGTCACGTCTAAAATCTGTTGATCGCTCCGATTCATCGGAGCGGCGTAGATGCGCCCGAGCATGAGCAGCATGTATCCGTCCATCGCAGCCAGCATCAGGAGCAAAACGCCCAGCAGGCGAAAGAACAGCTGCGAAATACCACTCGGATTGACGACCGCATACAGTCCGCCCGCCACGGACGCCAGCGAGAAAATCAGGGACAGCCACCACCGCTCATAGCCGCGTCGACGCTGCAGCAGCGTAGACTGAAAGTGATATCCGCCATGATACATAAACAGGGATGCGGCGACCATATTGACCGCCACGGATACGCTCGCGGGATTCACCAGAAGATACCCCCCGATCGCAATAACGACAAACGCAATGCCCCATTGCCTTCCGCCGACT
>JAEXCD010000015.1 GCA_023393715.1 Bacillota bacterium | reverse complement strand
TTCCAATGCTGTTTGCACGGGGCGCTCCGAAATGTTGTTTACACGATGCCACGGGAACGTTCCTTGCGCGGGGCGCCACGGAACGTTGTTTGCTCTATACCCTCGAAACGTCGTTTGTGCTTCCCAGAAGCGTTGCCGGCGCGGCGCCCCGACGGCGCGGCGCATTGCGGCAAAAAAAGAAAACGCAAAACGCTGCGTTTTCTTTGAGTGCAAAATTTTTACTCGCCCCACGCTTCAGACGATATGCGATAGGGCGCAAACAATTCGTCAACGACGGTATCGACCTCCTCCTCATATGGAAGATAGTAGCTGATGTCGTCGATCATCGCTCCCTCGCCCGGAAGAACGCGCATGTCGGTCTGATCCAGGCGGAGCTTGCCCAGCTTAAACAATAGCCCAATGTTTTTGAGCGCCGGAATATTTGTCTCGCAGTGATCGATCATCGCCTTGCCCATCATGGGGTAGCGGTAAAAGTTCCACGGAGAAAGAAGCTGCTTCAAAATAGCCTGCAGAAAGGTCTGCTGTGCAGCCACGCGCCCCAAATCGCCCATATCGTAGCTTTCGCGATGGCGCAGGTACGCAAGCGCCTGTTCTCCGTTCATATGCTGATCGCCCGAATGCAAATGCAGTCCGTCGTACAGGCTGGACACGCCTTCGGGCACGGTGTACTGCACTCCTCCGCCCGCATCGACCACCGCCTTTACAGCCTCATAGTTCATCTCAACATAATAGTCGATGTCGAGATTTAAGAACGAACGCAGTGTGGAAAGCGTCAGCGGCATGCCGCCGTACGCATGTGCATGATTGATTTTATCCGGTTCGCCGGCCACCATGCAGAGCGTATCGCGCGGAACGGACAAAATGGAGATTTTCCCGTCCGCAAAGTTCAGCCGCACCAGCATCAGCGTATCCGTCCTCGTCGGTTCGTCCGCGCCCAAATGATCCACTCCCGCCAATAAAAACAGGAGATCGTCGCCAATCGGGCGAAGCTCATTGCCATATTCCGCGTCGACCACGGGCAGATTCTGTTTTTTCTGATCCCACATCCACAAATAGACTGCGCAAATGATGCCGAAAAGCAATACGAGCAGCAGCAAAAAACCGAATATCTTTTTTATTTTTCGATGAAGTCTCATCAGAATGACGCTCCTGTTTTCTTCCGCTCCCATCCGTGCTGCTCCGCCAGCTCCAGCAGGCGCTTCAGGCGATGATTTACCCCCGACTTGCCGATCGGCGTATTCAGCAGTTCTCCCAGCTGACGCATATTTGCCTCCGGATGGCGAAGCCGAACAAAGCACATTTCGGACAATCCCTCCGACAGCGCATCCAGCCCGACCGTCCTCGCCAGGTATTCAATCGCGTCGATCTGCTGGAACGCCGCCTCGATCGACTTATCCATGTTGGCGGTTTCCGCGTTGATTTTCCGATTGATTCCATTCCGCAGGTCCTTCATCGCTTTAACATCTTCCAGCTTCAGCATCGCCTGCGTCGCTCCGATCGCTACTAAAAACGAAGCGATCGATTCCGAATCCTTCAGATAGACGACGGACGTTCCGCGGCGTTCCATGCGCTTTGCCGGAATATCCAGCGACGCCAGCACCTGAAGGACAATCCACACATCGGCCTCGTTGGGAATGACCATCTCGAGATGGTAAGACTTTTCCGGATCGACAATAGACCCGCCTCCTAAAAAAGCGCCTCTCAGGTACGCGCATCCATTAGCTTCGGATTGCAGTCGCCCCAAGACGCGTTCCTTTTCCTCCGTATAATTTCCCAGCATATCGAGCGCACTCTGCTCCAGGAACTGTTCTACGATGTCCCCTTCCAAAAACGTCTGGTAGAGCGGCGTCTGCTGCAGCTGGTCATTTCGCCGCATTTCCATGGGCAGCTCGTCGCCGTACAGGCGCCTCGACAGCTGCGCCGTCCGTCGAATGACATCCGGGCTCTCGGACAGAAAACGGATCTGCATCCGCCCCTGACTCATGCGCAGCGTCGCATTCATGCGGGACAGCGCCGACAGCTCCAACAGCGCTTCAATTCTCGAACCGATTTTCAATCTGCAAAGCTCGCGCTTCGCATCAGAAGAGTAGGTCATCCCGCTCTCCTTTCCTGTTATGATTCGTTCTTCTTACTGTCGCGTCGTTCGTCGACGATCCGGAAGGTATTGCGCACCATGTTCCGTTCGGAATCGTGCCGCAAAAGCGCCGCCGCTTTTCGCCACGGCATAAAGGTCGCTTCGCAGAAGCCTTCCTCCCTTTGCGGCTTAAGCCTTCCCTTTTTCTCGATCATATAGTAGTAATGAACCGTCTTTTGCACGCGCTCGCCATTGCTGTGCCGATAATTGTATTTTACAAAGCCGACATAACGAATAATCTCGCAGTCAACCCCGCTTTCCTCCCGTACCTCGCGAAGCGCCGCCTGCTCGAGGGTTTCATCCTTTTCCAGCCGTCCCTTCGGCAATACCCAATCTCCACGATATTTTTTCAACACGAGCACACTGTTTCCGTCGACGACGACGCCGCCCGCACTGACCTCTTGCATAAGGCACCTCCTTCCCGCCAAAATGAAAATCTTCGCTCTTCTTATAGTACCATACCCCGAAGTCACATGAAACGAAATTTCACGCGACTACCAGTTCAGGCGGTCGCGGTGATTGAGCACCGCAATGCGTCCCTCAGCGCGCAGCCGCTTCGCCAGCGCATCCGCGATGGCCACGGAACGATGCTTTCCTCCCGTGCAGCCGATGCCGATCGACAGCGTTCGTTTCCCCTCCCGTTCGTAGTACGGCAGTAAAAAGCGCAGCAGGTCGAGAAGCTTCCTCATAAACTCTTCGGTTTCCGAGAACGAAAAGATGTAGTCGCGAACCATTGGATCCGCTCCGGTATAGGGTCTCAGGTTCGGCTGGTAGTAAGGGTTTGGGATAAAGCGGACGTCGAAAACGAGGTCTGCGTCGAGCAGAATCCCGTACTTATAACCAAAGGAGGTCACGGAAATTATCAGACTCCGCTCCGCTGCACCGTTTAAGTACAGCCCGTCCAGCGTCTCTTTGAGCTGACCCAGCGTCAGCTTCGTCGTATCGATAATCTCGTCGCTCATCTCGCGCATATCCTGAAGGTATGCCCGTTCACGCTGGATCCCGTCGTAAATGTTGCCCGCCTTATCCATCGGATGCGGCCGGCGCAGCTCCTTGTAGCGCCGAATCAGGATATCGTCTGAGGCCTCCAGAAAAAGGATGGATACCGAGGTTTTCATGTCCTTGAGATTTGCAATCGTGCTCTTCAGCGCCTCGAAAAAATGGCCGCCCCGGATATCGACGCCGATCGCCGCCTTTTCGATCCCCTGATTGGCATTTTGCGCCAGCTCCACGAAATTCGTCATCAGCTGCGGCGGCAGGTTGTCCATACAGTAATAGCCCATATCCTCCAGAATATTGAGCGCAGAGCTTTTACCCGCTCCGCTCATTCCCGTAACGATGACGATGTTCATGGCTCATTCCTCCGATCCTCCCCGATGATGCGCACCTCCGGCTCCAGGCGAATGCCAAATCGGCGTTCCACTTCCTTTGACACATAATCAATCAGCTCCAGCATCTGACTTGCCGACGCACCGCCGTTATTGACCAAAAAGCCGCAGTGTTTCTCCGAGACCTGAGCCGCGCCCACCGAATACCCGCGCAGCCCCGCATTGTCGATCAACGCGGACGCATACCCGCCCGCCGGGCGCTTAAAGGTCGAGCCCGCCGACGCCTTCTCCAGAGGCTGCTTCGAGGTACGGCGCGCCGTGTAATCGCGGTAGGCCGCCTCGATTTCCTGTGCCTCGCCGGGCATCAGCTCAAAATAGACCTCGCTGACGATCAGGTCCTCCGACTGCACGCGCGAATGGCGGTATGAAAAATCCATCTCTTCCCGGCGAAGCGTTGTGA
>JAEXCD010000010.1 GCA_023393715.1 Bacillota bacterium | reverse complement strand
GATGAAGAGTGGGAGATGGCGACGAACGGCCTTAAAAATGCGTTGGACGCGATGGGACGCGACTACGTCATCAACGAGGGCGACGGCGCATTCTACGGCCCGAAAATCGACTTCCATCTCGAAGACTCGCTGGGACGCACATGGCAGTGCGGCACGATTCAGCTGGATTTCCAGCTCCCGCAGCGCTTTGAGGCGGAGTATGTAGGCCCGGACGGCGAAAAGTATCGCCCGATCGTCATTCACCGCGTCATCTTCGGATCGATCGAGCGCTTCATCGGCATCCTGATCGAGCATTTTGCCGGTGCGTTTCCGACCTGGCTTGCTCCGGTACAGGTGGAGCTGATTCCGGTCAACCAGCAGGCACACGGCGAGGCGTGCCGCAAAATGTTTGACGAGCTGCGCGCGCTTGGCGTGCGCGTCGAATTGGATGAGCGCGATGAGACGCTCGGCAAAAAGATTCGCGACGCGCAGACGGCGAAGGTCGCCTATCAGCTGGTCATTGGCGATAAGGAGCTGTCGGGTCAGTCCGTCTCCGTCCGCAAGCACGGAGAAAAGGAGCTGACGACGATGCCGTGGGCGGAGTTTAAGGCGTGGCTGGTACAGCAGATTGCCGATCGCGTCTGATCGAAGCGGTATCGGCGCGAGGGATTTCTGTAAGGTGGAAAAAAGCAAGCCCTTCTGCTTGACAGGCGGGAGGGCTTAGGGTATAGTACAAGAGTATTAAGCAGAAGTTCCACTTCTCACCCACGGCGCACAGCCGCGCGGTTACTCTTGAACGACGGATTTCGATTTCAAAAGTAGTGGGCTTTTGCCCGCTACTTTTTTTAAGCGCTGGGAGGTGTCACTATTAAAGACCTTGCAATCAACGAAGACATTCGCGCGACGGAAGTTCGCTTAATCGGAGAGGATGGAGAACAGATCGGCGTCGTTTCCATCGATCAGGCGAATGATCTTGCGATCGAGCGTAAGCTCGACTTGGTGGAGATTTCACCAAATGCCGATCCTCCGGTTTGTAAAATCATGGATTATGGCAAGTACCGTTACGAAACGATCAAGCGTTTGAAGGATCAACGAAAGAATCAGAAGAATGTCGAGGTGAAGGAGATTCGTTTTTCGCCGAGCATTGACCAGCATGATCTTGAAGTGAAGTCGCGCAAAGCGAAGGAATTTCTGGAAAACGGAGACAAAGTGAAGGTCAGCGTGCGTTTTCGCGGACGCGAGCTCGGTCATACGGAAATCGGGCGACAGGTACTCGACCGTTTTGCCGAATTGACGTCGGAGAGCGGCTCGATTGAGAAGATGCCCAAGATGGAGGGGCGCAGCATGGTGATGTTCCTTCATCCGGCAAGTGACAAATAATCGGAGGTAGATTATGGCATTCAGAGGAAAAGCAAAGACGCACCGCGGCTCGGCAAAGCGGTTCAAGAGAACGGGCACGGGTGCATTGAAGAGATATCAGAGCGGAAAGTCGCATATGACCGGCAAGCTGAGCCCGAAGCGTATTCGCAGACTGAGAAAGTCTTCCGTGGTGAGTGCGTCGGATATGAAGCGCATCGATAAGATGCTGCCGAGATAAGCAGGAGGGTGAGAAATGGCAAGAGTTAAAGGTGCGGTCAACGCAAAAAAGAATCATAAAGCAATCCTGCGCGCGGCGAAGGGCTATTACGGCGGAAAATCCAAGCTGTTCAAGACGGCGAAGCAGGCGGTCACCAAGTCGCTTCAGTATGCCTATGTCGGCCGCAAGCGCAGAAAGAGAGATTTCCGCAGATTGTGGATCGCGCGCATCAACGCGGGATGCCGTAACAATGGAATGAATTACTCGACGTTTGTCAGCGGCTTGAGAAAAATGAACGTGGACGTCAACCGCAAGGTGTTGGCCGAGATGGCAGTCAGCCAGCCGGAGCATTTTGCACAGCTCGTCGAAATGGCGAAGCAGGCGAACGCGTAAGACGGATTCGACAGAGTTTTGTTCTCAAATTGAGGGCAAAGCTCTTTTTCCGTTTTTAGGGAGTAACGGGAAAGGACTGAAATGGAGCGAACGAGAAAACAAAAATCGCTGAAGCGGTTTCGTTTGGAAAATAATCCGCCCCTGTTTTTTCTGCTCAGCTATGCGAGCGTGATTGTTGTGGGGACGGGATTATTGACGGGGCCATGGGCAACGCAGAGCGGCGAGATGACTTCGCCGATCGACGCGCTGTTTACGGCGACCTCGGCGCTTTGTGTGACGGGACTCAGCCCTGTTGTGAGCGCAGAGCATTGGAATATTGCAGGACAGCTGATACTGCTGGTCCTGATTCAGCTCGGGGGGCTTGGCATCATGACGGCGGCGGCGGCCTTCGGCATGGTGGCAAGGCGTAAGATTACGCTGCTGGACCGGCGCGTTCTCATGGAGGAAAAGGGGCAGAGCGGGATCAAAGGTATGGTTCGGCTTGTGCGCTTTATTCTCCTAAGCACCTTTGCGATCGAGGCGATCGGAGCCGTGCTGCTGGCCCTCAGCTTTGTCCCTCAGTTCGGGATACTAAAAGGGGTGTGGTTGTCTGTATTTCACTCGGTTTCCGCATTTTGCAACGCGGGCTTTGATCTGCTGGGGCCGGCGAGCCTGAGCGCGTATACGGGCAATGTTCTGGTCTGTCTGACGATCAGTTTTTTAGTTATTGTAGCGGGTATAGGATATACCGTCTATATGGAGGTTCTTGACCGGAGAAGGCTGTATCGGCTCAGTCTGCATTCGAAGATTGTTCTGACGGTGACGGGGGCGTTATTGGCGCTGGGAACGCTGGGCTTCCTGCTGCTGGAATACAACAATCCGGCGACGCTCGGCGGGCTGCACGCACCGGGGGAAAAGGTGCTGGCGGCGTTTTTTCAGTCGGTGACGACGAGAACCGCGGGCTTTTTTTCCATCGATCAGGCGGCGCTTCGGACGCCGTCGGCGGTTTTGACCATTGTGCTGATGTTTATCGGCGGCTCCCCGACCGGGACGGCCGGCGGCATTAAGACGACGACGGTGATGGCGATTATTCTGGCGACCATAGGCGAAATTCGATCGGACGCCGAGCGCCCTATCTTTCATCGGAATCTGGCGCGCTTTGTCTTTCGGAAGGCCTTTGCCATTTTTGTTATTGCGCTGAGCTGGTGCCTGCTCATCGGATTTTTGCTCTGCTGCACCGAGCCGAACGCGTCCTTTCTGGATGTGATGTTTGAGACCGTGTCCGGATTTGGCACTGTGGGGCTGACGCGCAATCTCACGCCGAGCCTTTCGGCCGCGGGAAAATTGCTGATCTCTCTGGATATGCTTTTTGGCAAGATCGGGCCGCTTACGATGATGTACGCCGTTACAAAGAAAAAATTTCCGGCAAAATTCCGGGAAGCGGAAGAAAACGTGTTTATCGGATGAGAGGAAAGAGCGATGTTGAAATTACCAAAAACTTTTGCGGTCATCGGCTGCGGGCGCTTTGGCGCGAACGTGGCGCGAACGCTTGCCGAGCTGGGCAATGATGTATTGGCGGTCGATGCTTCACAGGAAATTGTCAACGATTTGTCGCCGCATGTTACGTATGCGATCTGCGCGGACGTCGGCGTGGAAGGCGCGCTGGATTCAATCGGCCTGTCGAATGTCGATTGCGCGATTATCGGGTTGAGCTCGGATTTTGAGGCCGCCGTTATGGCGACGGCTCTGTGCCGGGAACAAAAGGTGCCGATGATTATTGCCAAGGCGCGATCCGAGCTGCACGGACGTATTTTGCAGCGCGTCGGCGCATCGAAAATTATTCTGCCGGAGCGCGATATCGGAATAAAGCTGGCTCATTCTCTGTCCAGCCAATCCGTCTATGAATATTTCGAATTATCCGAGGAGCATTCCTTAGTCGAAAGCGCCGTCCCAAAGGCGTGGCTCGGCAAGACGCTCGGCGAACTGAACGTTCGAAAGCACTACGGCGTGAGTATTATCGGCATACTGAACGAGGGCTATTCCAACATCAACCCAAGCCCCGCGGATAAATTCCGGGAGGGCGACCGGATTCTCGTCCTCGGCTCTCACGCCGAGCTGATGAAGCTGGAGGAAAAAACGCAATGATCGCCTCGGTGCAAAGCGCGGGCAATGCAAAATTTCGGCGATGGCGCAAGCTGTTGACGCGCCGCGGACGGCGCAGGGAAAATGGCTACCTGGTCGAAAGCCGAAAGCTCGTCGCCGAATGGCTTGCTTCGGGGCGAAATCCGGAGGCGCTGCTCTTTGAGGCGCCGCGCGGGGAAACGCTGTTGCCCGAGATCGCGGCGTACGGGGCCCGTTTCGCGGATATCGCGTGGAAGGAGCGTCTGGCGCGCGTTCCGATGTTCGCCCTGCCGCGGGAGCTTTTTGCTCAGCTCAGCTCGATGGAGGAGCCGGACGGTGTCATCGGTGTGGGACTCGGTCGATTGGCACAGGATGCCGGGTTTTGCCCCGAGGAAATGCGTCGCATTCTCGTACTCGATCATATTCAGGATCCGGGCAATTTCGGCGCGTTGCTTCGGAGCGCGGAGGCGTTCGGATTTTCGACGATATTTGCCGTCGAGTGTGTCGACCTGGAAAATGCCAAGGTGCTGCGCGGCTCGATGGGGGCGGCGTTCCGACTCGACGTACGCCAGGGCGACTGGAGCAGGTGCCGTGCGTTTCTGCCCGAAGATGCCGCGCTGGTCGGCGCGGATATGTCGGGGCTCGATTATCGGATGATCGACTGGCCGTATCGCATGGCCTTAGTCGTCGGGAATGAGGGACAGGGTCTGCGAAGGGAAATTCGGGAATGCGTGTCGCACTATGTCACGATTCCCATGCAGGGAAAAACAGAATCACTGAATGCGGCGGTATCGGCGTCGATTTTGATGTCGGCCGCACAGGTAGGACGGGAGGATTTATGCTGTCACAGTTAAACGAGCTGTATCGGGAGGCGTGTCAAAAAATCGAGCAGGCCTTGTCCGAAGCGGAGCTCGAAAACATTCGTCTGGAAATGCTGGGGAAAAAGGGCGCGCTGACGTCCATGCTGAAGGGGCTGGGAAAAATTGCGGCCGAGCAGCGCCGCGAGGTCGGATGCCGCGCCAATGAGATCAAAGAGACGCTTTTCGCGCAGATCGAGGCGAAAAAACAGGAAATTATTGCCAACGCTTCGGTGATCGACGGATCGCTGGATTTGACGCGCCCGGGGATCGCCGTGGGCGAGGGCGGGCTGCATCCGATCACGCAGATGATGTACGATTTGAATGATGCGTTTCGCTCCCTTGGGTTTGAGGTGTTTTCCGAGGATGAAATCACCAGTGAAAAATTTGCCTTTGACAACCTGAATTTTCCGCCGAATCATCCGGCGCGCGAATCGATGGATACGTACTGGCTCGAGGGAACGGAGCACGCGCACGGAGTGCATCGCCTGGCGCTGCGCCCCCATCTGACGGGCGCTTCGGTTCGTTACCTGCAAAAGCACGGCGCCCCCGCGCGCTTTGTCTATCCGGGGCGCGTTTATCGAAATGAGACGACGGATGCCCGCCATGAGCGCGCGTTTTTTCAGTATGAAGCGCTCATCGTCGATCGCGACTTTTCCTTTGCTGCCGGACAGGTGCTGATCGATACGATTTTGGAGAAGGTGTTTGGCCGCAGGATTCGGACGCGGATGCGCGCCGGGTTTTTCCCGTTCGTCGAGCCGGGCTTTGAGATCGATATGGAATGTCAGGTGTGCGGCGGCGAGGGCTGCCGCGTCTGTAAAAATGTCGGCTGGATTGAAGTGATGCCGGGCGGATCGCCTCATCCGAATGTCCTGCGCGCCGCGGGGCTGAACCCCGAGGAGTGGTCGGGCTTCTACATCAACATCGGCCTGGACCGTCTGGTCATGATGCGCTACGGTGTCGATGACGTTCGCATGTTCCACAGCGCCGATTTGCGCTTCTTACAACAATTTCACTGAGGAGGCAGAGCATGAAGGTATCCTTTCAATGGATTCGAGAATATGTAGACCTGCCCGATGCGCTGACGATGGAACAGCTCGGCTATGATCTGACGATGCGCACCGTCGAGGTCGAGGGCTGGGAAGATCTGGGCAGGCGGTACGATAAGATTGTCGCAGGACGTATTGTAGCCGTCGCGCCGCATCCGTCGGCGGACCGGCTTCGCGTAACGCAGGTTGACGTCGGTCTGGATCAGCCGGTACAGATCGTCTGCGGCGGGATTAACCTGGAAAAAGGTCAGATGGTCGTCGTCACGCTGCCCGGCTCCTATGCGGTGTGGCACGGAGAGGGAGAGCCCGTGCTCATCGGGGAGAGCGAGCTTCGCGGCGTTTCCTCCTACGGAATGATCTGCGGGGCGAATGAAGTGGGGCTGAGCGCACTTTTTCCCGCGCGCGAGGAGCACGAAATCATTGACCTGAAGGGAATCGAGGCGTTTCCGGGGCAGCCGATCGCCGATGTTCTGGGACTGAACGATCAGATTCTGGAAATCGACAACAAATCGCTGACGAATCGCCCCGATCTGTGGGGACACTACGGCATCGCGAGAGAATTGGCGGCAATCTACGGCTGTCCGCTCAAGGCATTGCCCCAGTGCACCTTACCCGAATCGCTCCCCGCATACCCCGTGCGAATCGAGGATGCGGATCGCTGCCGCCGCTACTTCGGCATGGAATGGGAAGGCGTCGATGCGAGAAAGTCACCGTTGTGGCTGCAGGTGGCGTTGATGAAGGTCGATGTCCGTCCGATCAACGCTCTGGTTGATATCACCAATTACGTCATGCTGTCGACGGGACAGCCGACGCACGCCTTTGACCGCGCCCGCATCCATGGCGGGATCGTCGTTCGCCCGGCCGGGGACGGGGAAACGCTCCGCCTGCTGGACGATACGGAGCTGACATTGGATCCCAGCCATCTGGTAATTGCCGATGCCGAAAAAGCCGTGGGGCTGGCGGGCATCATGGGCGGCTCGGAGGACTCCGTATTGGAATCGACGGAGGGCATCGTCTTTGAAATCGCAAATTTCGCCGCCGCGCCGATTCGCCGGACAGCACAGCTGTTCGGGCTTCGCACCGAATCCTCGATGCGCTTTGAAAAGGGCGTGGATTCGCAGCGCGTCGATCTGGCGAAGGGCTTGGCGATCGCGCTGCTCACCGAGCTTTTTCCGGCGGCGCGCGCAACGGCGCAAACCGATTTGATGGAGCAGAGTACGCTGCCGCCGACCATTCGCGTCTCGCTGGATTGGCTGTCGCGCCGTCTGGGCACGCCGGTCTCCTTCGAACGCGTCGAGCAGCTGCTTAGGCCGTTGGGCTTTGAATTGCAGCGCGAGGGCGATGCGATGCAGCTTCGCGTGCCGAGCTGGCGGGGGACGGGCGACGTGTCGCTTCCCGACGACATTCTGGAGGAAGTCGCCCGCATGATCGGATACGAGAATTTCGAAAAGAAGCCGCTTCAGGTGACCCTGACCCATGCGGTTAAGCAGCCGCGCGTCGAGCTGGATCGCCGTTTGCGCGAGTATCTCGCTTTCCGATGCGGCTTTACGGAAATCTTCACCTATCCGTGGGTGCAGGAGCATTTTATCAAGGCGTCCGGCCTGTCTGCGGAGGGGGCGCTGTATCTGGCCGAGGGACCGTCTCCGGAGGAGCGCACGCTTCGGTTCTCTCTCGTTCCGGGGATGATCGAAGCCACGGTTAAAAACCTTCGTTATTTCGATCAATTCCGCATTTTCGAATTGACGCAGGTATTCCGAAAGGGCGCCTGTTCGCCTTCGTCGCCGGACGAGGTTTTGCCGGAGCAGCACCGCGTGCTGACGGGCGCTCTCGTCGGAGAAGATGCGGCGCGCCTGTTTTTTGAGGGAAAGGGTGTTCTCGAACAGATGGGACGCTTCAACCAGATTCCGGCGCTTTCCTTCCGGCAGGATGAGAAGCCGGCGTGGGCAGATCGCAAGGCGTGGCTTTCCGTGTATTCGGGCGAAACCCGCCTGGGCGACGTAGGCTTGCTTTCACCGATGGTCAAGCTGCAGGCGGGCATCCGTTTCCGCGATGTCTGTCTGTTTGAGCTCAACGTCGAGCTTTTGGAGCCGTTTGCCTCACGCGCCAATTCCTTCGTCCATTTGCCGCAGTACCCGCACGTATGGCAGGATCTGTCGGTTCTGGTCGATGAACAATGCACGTGGGCGGAGGTGGCAGAGGCGGTTTCGCCGCTGGTGTGCAATGTGGAATATATCGATGAATATCGCGGCGTTCAGATCCCGCTGGGGATGAAGTCGCTGACTCTTCGCGTCGAGCTCGGCTCGAGCGAGGGAACTCTGTCCAATCAGCAAATCGAGGCCGGAATGGCGCAGGTGCGCGAAGCGTTGAGTGCGCTCGGCGCACGCGTAAGAGAAGTTTAAGAGAGGAGGGTCGGCATGGCACAGGAGTGGAACAAACTGACGATGTCCATCGGGGGCAATGTATATGTTTTGACGAGTTCGCGTCCCGATGAGGAAATGCGCAGGGTGGCGGAGTATGTTGAGGAAAAGGTGAATGAAGCGACATCGCACCATCGCCGTTTCAATTCGACCATGCAGGCCACACTGGCGGCGCTCAATATTGCAGACGATCTTTTTGAGACGCGTGCGGCTCTGGCGAAACTTGAGGATGCGTCCCGTACCCCCATGGCGGAATACGGGTCGCTGAAGGAACAAAACGATCGCCTGAGTCGAATGCATCAGGAGGATATGGATCAGATTGCCGTGTTGAAGCGTCAGGTACAGGAGCACCTTCAGGAGATCGCGCGGCTGCGCCGGGAACGGGAGCAGCTGGATCAGGAGCTGGAAACGCAGCAGATAGCCTTTCAGGACAAGGAGGTCGACTTTCAGGAGGTGCAGAAGCATCTGGAAGAAAGCGAACGCAAGCGGATTGAGATGGCCAAGCAATATCAGGAGTATCAGAGGACGCATCGATGAGGCCGCAAAGCCAGATCGAGGTGCTTGCGCCGGTCGGCAACCGGGCGATGCTGCAGGCGGCGGTGGCCGCGGGGGCGGATGCCGTCTATCTGGCGGCAAAGAGCTTCGGAGCGCGCGCCTATGCCGATAATTTTGATGCGCAGGAGCTTCGCGAGTCGGTGCTGTATGCTCATCTTCACCGCTGCAGGGTCTATGTGACAATGAATACGCTCATCAAGGAGCAGGAGCTGGACGAAGCGCTCCGGCAGGCGAAATGGCTGGAGGAAATCGGCGTCGATGCGCTGATCGTTCAGGATTTTGGTTTCCTGCGCGCGTTAAAGCGCGCCGTTCCGACGCTTTCGCTGCACGGCTCGACGCAGATGTCCGTTACCGGACTGGCGGGGGCGCAGCAAGCGGAGAAGCTCGGACTGCAGCGCATTGTGATCGGGCGCGAGGCGTCGGTTTCGGAGATTCGGCGCATTTGCGACAATACAAATCTGGAGATCGAGGTCTTTGTCCACGGCTCCCTGTGCGTTTCGGTCTCCGGTCAATGCCTGATGAGCTCCTTTGCGGGCGGGCGCAGCGGCAATCGGGGGCGCTGTGCGCAGCCCTGCCGTAAGGAGTACGTATTCGAGCGGGGAAACGGACAGCGTATCGGCGCGGGCAATGCCTATCTGAGTCCGCGCGATCTCTGTACGGCGGAGCAGGTTGTCGAGCTGGCGGGGGCGGGCGTTACGTCTTTGAAAATCGAAGGGCGCATGAAAAAGCCGGAATATGTTTTTGAGGCGGTGCGCACATACCGACAGGCGAGGTGCGGGACGGCGGATACGGGCGATCTGACGCTCACGACCAACCGCCCGTTTACAAAGGGCTTTCTTTTTTCGGATTTTGGGACGTCGTACTGGTTTGACCACAGCGAGGCGCCCGGGCGCGCAGTCGGAACCGTGGAGCGGGAAGGAAAAAAGTGCTTCTTTCGGGCGCGGGAAGCGTTGGAGACGCAGGATATCCTTTCCGTTCAGGGGAGAAAGCGCCGCCTTCCGCTTACCGTGACCGGTGAAATTAAAGTGGGTGAAAAATACGATTTATCGCGCTATGCAGACGCGGTAATGGGAAGCGAAGTCCGAAAAATATACACAAACCGGCCGCGAGTGGAGCTTGAGAGGGAGCTTTTGCGACTTGAGCAGGAGAAGCGCGGCATTGAGATGCATCTTCGCTTTTTCGTGGGGGAACCGGCGAGGCTTTCTGCATCCTGTGACGGCGTGAGCTGCGCCGCAGAGGGCGCAGAGGTCGCAAGGGCGAAAAACAGTCCGATTACCCGGGCGCAGCTGGCGCACTCGCTGAGCAAGGTGGGCAATACGCCGTTTCGGATTCAGCGCCTTGATATTGAGACGGATGAGGCGGGCTTTGCGGCGACGGCGCAGCTGAATGCGCTTCGGCGCGAGGCCCTGCAGGGGCTGCAGGAGGCGATCTCAAGGAGCAGACGGATATCCGTCTGCCGCGAAGAGGGGAAATCCGAAGACGCTCCGCCGAGGACGGCCGAAACGGCGCGGACGAACAGCAAAATGCATCCCATACTGTGTCTCGAAACCGACCGCATGCCGGAGGCCTTTCCGAAACAGGGCTGGCCGGATCGCGTTTATGTACATTCGACCGAGGCTGCGGCTGCGTGGAATAGGGCAGGCGTCTCCTGCTACCGGATTCTGCCGCGCCTGTATGAGGGCGAAGAGGAACGGCGCCTGAGCGAGGAGCTTTTTGCGACGCAGGATTTGTTCGAGGGCATTTCCTGCTCGTCAATTCAGGATTTTTCCTGGATGGAGAAGCCGTGGAGGGTGCCGAAGGCCTACAGCGCGGAGGCGTCGCTGCACCTCATGAATCGGGAAGCGGTTCGCTGGGCGGAGGAG
>JAEXCD010000091.1 GCA_023393715.1 Bacillota bacterium | reverse complement strand
GTCCTCCTCCGGCCGCCCTGCTTCGCGCCACAGGCGGTCGGCAACCGGCTTCCATCTTTCAGCGGCGGCCTCGCACTTTCCGCAGTATTCACAGGCCTCCTCCGGCGCGGCGACATCGGTCGAGTATGCCCCGGAGCGCGCGACCATCTCCGTCAGCCTTCCGGGATTATCGAGCACCGGACAGGGCCGAAGCAGGTTCTCGTTAAACGGCTGATTTCGGTAGTATTCCTGAAACAAGGGCTTCTGAAACGCATCGAGCAAACGGTCGGTGCGAATGTTGGAATCGGAATAGTGGATAAAGGCGCAGGGCTCGATATCCCCTCGGGCGTTGATGTGCAGATAGCTCCGTCCTCCCGCAATGCATCCGTTGACGTATTCCCCGTCGTTCCAGAAATCGATGGTAAACAGCGGCTTCGTCGAACGGAATTTCCGCACCTGATGATACATGTATTCGCGCTGCTCCGCCGTCGCAATGAGCTCGGGCACCGCATCCCTCCCGATGGGCATATAGGTAAAGAACCAGCAGAATTTTGCGCCCCATTCGATCATCGCATCAAAGTAGGCTTCACTCCCGATAAATTCCGTGTTCTTTGATGTATAGCAGCACGAAATGCCGAACAGCAGCTTTTTGCGCCGGAGCAGCTCCATGGCGCGGCGAACGGCCTGAAACGTCCCTTCGCCGCGCCGAAAATCCGTATCCTGCTCAAAGCCCTCCACTGAAATCGCCGGGACAAAATTCCCGACGCGAAGCATTTCGTCGGCAAACGCTTCATCGATCAGCGTGCCGTTTGTAAAGGCGAGGAAGGCGCATTCCGGGTGCCGCTCACAAAGAGTGATAATATCCTTCTTCCGAACCGTCGGTTCTCCGCCGGAGTATATGTAGACGTAACATCCGAACTCTTTTCCCTGCTCGATAATTCCGTCGAGCTCCTCCAGGCTCAGATTAAGCGCGTGCCCATATTCCGCCGCCCAGCACCCCGTACATTTGAGATTGCATGCACTCGTCGGATCGACCAATATCGCCCACGGAATATTACAATCCAGTTTTTCCCGATACTGCTTTTGCTTTTTGTAACCGATCAGCGTACCGTTGACTGCGGCGGTTTCAAACAGCTTTCTCCGCTGTGCCGCATCCACATCACGCCAAAGACTCAGAATCAGCTCTCGCCAATTTCCGTTCGGATCCATAAAGCCCTCGCGAGCCGATTCCGACTGCCGGGTTACGGTATCGGCATCGTCCTCATCCATCAGCTTATCAAAGAGCTTAAGAAGCCGCTTTTCCGGATTGTTATCGACATAATCGTAAAGCTTCATGATCGCCGCGCGCCGGACTTGGTCTGTTACGTTCATCTATCTCCTCCTTCCCAAGTGCTCCTTCGCTTCTACACAGGATTATCTTCAGTATATCAACCGTTTTTCCGCTCTTCCATGGTCAAAAAAAGCAAAGTGCCAAAAAATCGGACACTTTGCTCGAATTGCACATTTTTTTAGAAAATTTGACGAAAGAATCTGCCTCACGCTTCCGCGCGATAATCCTCAGCAGCCTTTCGGATAATGGTATCGAGGATGCGGCCAATGTGGACAATATAGTCGTGGATATCCTCCTTCATTCCATTTTGAAGCCATCGCATCATCAGGCCAAATATTGCCGATGTTACGAAAATCGCAGCGACGCGCACGTCTTCCTTGCCCAGCTCCAAAGCCTCGGCATCTTTTTCGACATATCGCGTCATGCCGATCAACGCAGCGTCGTAAAAATAGGTTTCCACCAGGGAGCGGTTTGTCGAATGGTAGAGATGATATAGCGCCTGCTTGTTGGATTGAATAAATTTTGTGACATTCAGAAACGCATCCTGCCACGAATCATACGCTAAGCTCTCCGCAAGAATGCGTTCGATCTCCTCCCGAAAAAGCGTATCGATCAGATCATAAATGTCGTTATAGTAGTAATAGAAGGTATTGCGCGTAATGCCGCACCGATCGGCGATATCGACGACAGAAATCTTATCAAAGGGACGTTCGTTCAATAGCGCTACAAAACAATCCGCAATCGCTTTCTTCGTATACTGTGCCATATCGTTTCCTCCGTCCTTTTCTCCTCCATTCGTATCCTGTTGTATCTTATACCCAATATCGAGCGCATCATTTTCTCCAATAAAAAACGAGTGCCATACGCAGCACATCACATGCTGCAAGGACACTCGAACTGGTGCGGGAAAAGGGACTTGAACCCCCACGTCATGGACACTAGATCCTAAGTCTAGCGCGTCTGCCAATTCCGCCATTCCCGCGAGGATGGGGTGAGTAGAGGGATTCGAACCCTCGATCTCCAGGGCCACAACCTGGCGCCATAACCAACTAGGCCATACCCACCATATAAGAGCAGCAGACCTACACAGTATACTGTCATTCCCCCGCTTTGTCAATGTGTTTGCGCAAAAACGCCGCTTCGTCCCCCTCTTCATCCCGATACGTCAGTACACCGGCGCCCTCAACCGAATCACAGTTCTACGCGCTCCACCAGGGGCTCCGCTCCTCTCTGCAGCGTCAAACAGGCCACGCTCTCGCGACCGTCGCCGCGCGGATACGCAGCGGCCCCCGGGTTGAGGTAAAGCACCGAACCGTGGACGCCGCAGGCATAGGCATGTGTATGCCCATACAGGGCAATTCTGCATCCCAGCTCCGCCGCGTGCCGGCACAGCTGCTCCGGCCCGCGATAAATGCCGAACCGGTGACCGTGCGTCAGAAGCAACGGAAAGCCTTCGATTTCGACGACGCGCTCCCAGGGGGTGTCAAAATCCGCATAATCATTATTGCCCCGAACCGCAAGTATGCTCCGCCCCGTCAGCCGCTGCATGAGCGCGGCGTCCTCCGTCAGGTCTCCAAGGTGGAAAATCCGATCCGGCTTTGCCGTAAGAATTTCCTCCGTCACCGCGTGAAGAACGCGATGCGTGTCCGAGCAAACCAGAATGCGCACGCTCATCGAACGCCGTCCATCCACTCGATCAGCTTCCGGTACGCCCGCGCACGGTGACTGATCTCGTTTTTCTCCGTGTCGCTGCACTGCGCCAGTGTGCGGCCGTCGCTCAGCTCGAAGACCGGATCGTAGCCGAAGCCATGCTCGCCCCGCGCGGCACGGGCGATTCGTCCGGGCAGCGCCCCCCGGACGAGCGTGCAAGCCTCGCCCCGGACGACGGCGATTACCGTGCGGAAGACCGCCGTCCGCGCATCATCGGCTACGTCCCGCATCGCCTCCAGCAGCTTTGCTACATTGTCCTGATAGCTGCAATGCTCCCCCGCGTACCGTGCAGAGTAAACGCCCGGCGCTCCGCCCAGGGCGTCGACAAATAATCCGGTGTCATCCGCTAAAATCAATGCATCCTCGAAGCGCGCCCGCGCGGCGTCTTCCTCCCGCAGAGCGCGCGCGATCTCGCGCGCTTTTTTTTCGGCATTCTCCTCAAGCGTCGCGCCGTCCTCCTCGACCTCAAAATCCGCCAGTCCGACCTCCGCTTTGGAAAGCACCTCATATTTTTCCGGATCGATCATCTCGCTCAATTCGCGAACCTTGTCCCGATTTCCGGTCGCCAGAATCAGCATCTGCCGTTTGTCACTTCCCATTGATTTGCTCCTTCAAGAATTGGTTCAGCGCCTCTCCCTCGAGAATCGAAACACCCAATTCGAGCGCCTTTTCTCTTTTCGAGCCGGCCTTTTCACCCGCCAGTACGAGATCCGTGGATTTGGAAACCGAGCCCTGAGCGCGCCCGCCCAGACGGCGGATCGCCTCTTCAATTTCCTTTCGACTGTAGCCGTCAACCGTACCGGTGACGACGACGCGCTTACCCGACAATACGCCGGATCCCGGCGCTTTCTTTTCATTTTCCAAAACGATGCCCTGTGCGAGCAGCTTCGACAGTCCCTCCGCAATGTGTTCATCCCGGAAAAATTCGACGATATTCTGTGCCGTCACCTCGCCGACATCCTCGATCCTCTCGAGCTCCTCGACCCCGGCCCTGCGCAGATCCTCCAGCGTATCGAATGCATCCGCCAAATCGCGTGCCGTCTTTTCACCGACCTCCGGAATGCCGATGGCATACAGAAAGGCACTGAGCTTTGCCGTTCGAGACGCGTCAATCGCCGCGAGCAGCTTTGTCGCCTTTTTCTCCTGAAAGCCCTCAATCGACAGAAGGCGTTCCTTGTCGAGCTCGTACAGCTCGGACAAATCCCGCAAGCCCTGCTCGATGAGCTTGTCAAGCGTCTTTTCGGAGAGCCCCTCAATATTCATCGCATTTCGCGAGCAATAGTGCGTCATGCGCGCATTGAGCTGCGGCACGCAGGAAAGCGAGTTGGGACAATAGATATGCACCCGGTCATAGATCAGCTCGGCGCCGCACGCCGGGCAATGCGTCGGCTTCGCGATTTCCTCCGTCGGAATCGACTCGTCCTCCACCGTGCCCAAAATTTCGGGGATCACCTCATTGGAACGGCGAATCCAGACGTGCGCTCCGAGGCGAACGCCTTTTCGCACGATATCGTCGTAGTTGTTGAGCGTCGCGCGCGCGACCGTCACGCCGCCGAGCTCGACGGGCTCCAGCACCGCGATCGGTGTCACCTTGCCCGTTCGCCCCACATTCCATTCTACGCGCTCCAGCGTCGTCGTCCGCTCCTCCGCCTCAAATTTGAACGCAATGGCCCAGCGGGGGAATTTCGCCGTAAAGCCCAATACCTCCCGCGTTTTCAGATCATCTATTTTAATGACCACGCCGTCCGTCAGCACATCAAGGCGGCGGCGAAGCCCGGAAACCTCCTCCAATACATTCAGCACCTCATCAACCGAGGTGCAGCGTCGGAGAAACGGGTGTACCTTAAAGTGGTTTTCCCGCAGAAAAGCCAGCATTTCCGTTTCCGTCGAAAAGAGCGTTTCTTCGGCATACCCGACATTATACAGGTAACAATCGATGCCGCGCTGCGCCGCGACATTCGGATCGAGATTGCGGAGCGCGCCCGCCGCGCCGTTGCGCGCATTTTTTAGCGGCACCTCCGCGTGCCGGTTGTAGCGCTCGAGCGCCGAAAGCGGCAAAACGCCCTCTCCCTGCACCTCAATCCGTCCCGGATACGCAATTTTCAGCGGAATCGAACGAATGGTCCGCACCGCCGGGAGAATTTCTTCTCCGACCGCACCGTTCCCGCGCGTCGCCGCCATCACTAAATGCCCGCCCTCGTAGGTCAGGTTGATCGTCAGGCCGTCAAATTTCAGCTCACATAAAAAGACCGGTCTTGGCAGCGGCTCTTCCCGATGCGCCGCATTGTACTCGTCGATGCTCCGTTCGACGCGCTGAACCCAGGAACGAACCTGCGCCTCGCTTTGACTTTTGTCCAGGCTGTACAGCTGCCCCAGATGAAGGTGCTTTGTAAATTTTTCGAGGAGCGCTCCGCCCACGCGCTGTGTCGGCGAATCCGGCTCGACGTGGCCTTCCCGCTCCTCTAAAGCGCGGAGCTCGTCATAGAGGCGATCGTACTCGGCATCGGCGACGAGCGGCTCATCCAGCGTATAGTAATGATAATTCAGCTCCGTCACGCGATCGATCAACGCGCGCATCCGCTGCAAATTTTCCATCTCGATTCCCTTCTCTGTTCAACTCCGGTAAATTACAGCTTTTTTAACGGCGCTAAGGCCGCGTTCAGGCGCTTCAGCCCCCGCTTATCAAAAGCGACGGTAATCTCATCGCCGTCCTCCCTCGCGACAACGGAAACGACCATACCCGCTCCGAACTTTTTGTGCTCCACCTTATCGCCGACGCGATAGGCGTCGCCCTTCTTTGCTTCCAGCGCCGCCTTTTTCTCCTGCACCAGTCGGCGAATGCGGTCGCGCCGCTCATCATACGCCTCGCGCGCCTGCGGATCCGCAAACTTTGGCGAACGGAATCGCCGCCCCGCGCCCTCGTAGCTTTCTCCGAGGCGGTAGCCTTCCTCCGCCTCGCGCCCGCGCGGAGAAAATGACGCTTCCGGAACGTCCCTCTCGATGCGGTCCTCGAGCTCCTCGATAAAACGCGACGGCAGCTGCGGCGCCGCCTGTCCCCCATATAGTCGGCGCACGGCCGCGCCGCTGAGGTACAGCTTTTTTTCGGCGCGCGTCATTGCGACGTAGCACAGCCGCCGCTCCTCCTCCAGATTTCCCTCGTCCATCGTCAGGCGGCTCGGAAACAGGCCGTCCTCCAACCCGACGACGAAGACGATCGGAAACTCCAGCCCCTTTGCCGAATGAATCGTCATCAGGCTGACGCCCTGCTTCGATTCCTCCGTTTTATCCAGGTCGCTCATCAGGCTCAGGCTCTGGAGATATTCGACGATGTTCGCCTCCTCGGTATCCTCTTCATACTGTGCCGCCGCAGCCAAGAATGCCTCGATATTTTCGATGCGCGTCTGATCCTCGATGGCATGCGAGCTTTGCAGCATCGCCTCATAACCGCTTTTCGTGTAGACTGCCTGCGTCAGCTCTGCAATCGGCATCGTCAAAGCTCCCTCTTGCAGCTCTTCCATCAGTACATGGAATTCGCCTATTTTTTTTCGCGTCGACGCGGAAAAATCCGACATCAATTCGGCATCCGCCATCGCGTCAAAAAGAGCCATGCCCACATCCGACGCCTTCTGCTGCAGCTTGTTCATCGTCGTCTGTCCGATGCCGCGCTTCGGCTGGTTGACGATGCGCTGCAGCGCGACGTCGTCCAGCGGGTTGACGATCACGGTGAGATAGGCGAGCAGATCCTTGATTTCTGCACGGTCATAGTACTTCAGTCCGCCGACCATGCGATAGGGAATGCCCTCTCGGATCAGGGCCTCCTCCAGAGGACGGGACTGCGCATTCGTCCGGTACAGAATGGCCATATCCGCGTACGCGTACCCCCGATATTTTTCGTGGTTGATCCATTGCAGAATTTTCTGCGCTTCCTCAAACTCACTGCCCGTCAGGCAGTACTGCACCGCGTCGCCCTTCGGATTTTCCGTCCATAAATTCTTATCCTTGCGCTCCTCATTTTTTTGAATCAGCACATTCGCCGCATCCAAAATCACCTGTGTTGAGCGATAATTCTGCTCCAGCAAGATGACGCGCGCCTTCGGATAATCCTTTTCAAAATCCAGAATATTGTGAATATCTGCCCCGCGCCACCCGTAGATCGACTGATCGGCGTCGCCGACGACGCACAGGTTTCCCTTTCCTCCGGCAAACGCGCAAATCAGCTCATATTGTGCGCGGTTGGTATCCTGATATTCGTCGACAAAGATATAGTCGAACTGCTCCTGATACCGCTCGACCACCTTCGGCGCCGCATCGAACAGCTCCAGCGTCTTTAGAATGAGATCGTCAAAATCCAACGCGTTATTGGCGCGCTTCTCCTCCTCGTACCGCTGATACACCTCGGCCACTGTCTTTTCAAAATCCGTCGTTCCCTCTGCCCGGTAGTCCGACGGCGAAATCCGCTGATTTTTCAAATCCGATATTTTGGCCAGCAAGCCATTCGGCTTTTCCACCTTTTCGGCAAGCGGCATTGATTTCAGAATCTGCTTGACCAGCGTGCGCTGATCGGCCGTATCGTAAATCGTGAAATTGGCATCGTAGCCCAAAACGGCGATCTCGCGTCTCAGAAGACGGGCGCAGATGGAATGGAACGTCCCGATCCACATCGAATCGACGGGGCGATCCATCTGATTCGCTACGCGCTCCTTCATCTCCGCCGCCGCCTTATTCGTAAAGGTAAAGGCCAGAATCTTCCACGGAGCAATCCCCTGCTCTTTGATGAGATGAGCGATGCGCATCGTCAATACGCGCGTTTTTCCCGAGCCCGCGCCCGCCAAAATCAACAAAGCCCCCTCACCGAATAAGACGGCCTCGCGCTGCTGCGGGTTTAATGCTGCATAATCCATATAAACTCCCTCGATTGTTCTTCGTCCTTATAATCCGAGATCCGGATCTGCTGCAAAACCAAACCCACTGCTTCCCCGATACAGGTAGTGATAATAGCCCGCACAGCCGATCATCGCGGCATTGTCGGTGCACAGAATCTGCGGCGGCACAAAAAAGCGAACCTTTCTTTTGGCACACAGCGCGGCCAGCGCCGCCCGGATCGGTCGGTTCGCCGCGACGCCGCCGGAAAGACAGAACGTCTTCATGCCCGTCTCGTCCAATAGGCGCGCCGATTTTGCACACAGCACATCGACCACCGCCTGTTGAAAGCTCGCCGCGATGTCCGGCACCGAATACGGCTCATTTTTCTGCTCAAATTGATGAATCTGATTGATGACGGCCGTTTTCAGCCCACTGAAGCTGAAATCGTAATGCTCCTCCTCGATCATGGCGCGCGGAAACGAAAAAGCACTCGGATTTCCGGATTCGGCGACCTTTTGAAGCTTCGGCCCGCCCGGATACCCCAGTCCCAGCACGCGGGCAACCTTATCAAAGCTCTCCCCTGCAGCGTCATCCCTCGTCGTGCCGACGACGCGGTACGATACATAATCCTCGACGACGCAGAGATACGTGTGCCCTCCCGAAATTACCAGACTCACAAAGGGCGGCTCGAGCTGCTCATTCGCCAGATAATTCGCGCAGATGTGCCCCTCCATGTGATTGACGCCGACGATCGGAATCTTTTGTACAAAGGAAATCGCCTTTGCGGCGCTCACTCCGACGAGAAGCGCGCCGACTAAACCCGGCCCCCTCGTCACGCTGACCAGCTCCATATCGTTCATCGTCAGCCCCGCCTCGTCCAGCGCCGCCGCAATAATGCGGTTGATCGCCTCCAAATGCTTTCGCGAGGCGATTTCCGGAACGACGCCGCCGAATTTGGTATGAATGTCAATCTGTGAGGAAATCAAATTGCTCAGAATGCGGCGGCCGTCCTGAAGCACCGCCACACTCGTCTCATCACAGGATGACTCAATGGCCAGATGATACATGTTCTTCTCCCCCTGTCTCCGACGTCCAAACAAGCGTATACGCATCCTCGTGTACGCTCGCGTAATAATTCTTCCGTATCCCGATCTGCTGGAATCCGACACTTCGGTAAAGCGACAGCGCCGCGGCATTGTGTACCGCCACCTCCAGATACGCTTCCTCGCACCCGTGCGCCCTCACGCGAAGCAGAAAATGCTCGAGCAGCCGTCGTCCCAGACCGCGCCGGCGATCCTGCGGCGCAACGGCAATATTGTTCAGCGATGCCTCGCCCGGGAGATAGATCGCGAACAGATAGCCGCAGATGCGCCCCTGCTCCTCCAAAACGACGGCTTCCGTGCGCGAATTGGCCGTCAGCTCCGCCTCCAATCCGGCACCCGTCCACGGATCGGGAAAGCTTGCGCACTCGATTTTTTCGATCTGAGCCAGGTCTGCCCGCGTCATCGCGCGCAGAACCGGCATGCCGTCCGCTGCGCGATCAGGCATTTCGCTTCCCCTGATCCATTTCCGCCTGTGATTTCCGCAAATAATTCGGCGCGAGATCCAGAGGCGAATCGCTCGCTCCCGCGGATAGACGCTCCTGCGCCAGACGGCACACCGCGGCGACCGGCGAATGCGTCGCCGCACCCGTCGCTTCCTTCACCGGACAGCTCCATCCCTCGAGCAACGCGCGATGGCGCTCCATGCCCTGGCCGAGCCAACAGATTCCCTGCTCCGGCCGCGTCGACCGCAGCTCCTCGACGCGTGTGCGAAAGTCGCGCTCCGTATACAGCCCCTCCGGAATCAGCTCCTCAACGGGTGCTCCCACCCCCGAATAACAGGCTGCAAAAATGCGGTCCGCCCGCGCATCAATGACCGGACAGCGCAGCATTTTCGCCATGTCGAAGTCCTCGCCGCTCTCCGACAGAGCCCGCAGCGTAGAGATGCCGACCAGCCTTTTCCCTGAAAATTGCGCCAGGGTTTTCGCAATCGTTACGCCGATGCGCAGTCCCGTGAAGGAGCCCGGTCCCACGGCCACGGCAATCGCATTGATCTCGTCAAATTCAAGTCCGGCAGCGTTCAGCTGCTCCTCCAGCACCGGCAGCAGCTCCTCCGCCCGCGTCCGTTCCTGTTCGACAATCGTACAGCCCTCGAGGCGGTTTTCCGAATAAAGTGCCACCCCCGTCGCCTTCGTCGAGGTGTCTATTCCGATTATGCGCATGGCTCTTCTCCTCCGAAAAGGACGCGGCGAAGCTCCCCGGCCCGTTCGCCCGTCGATGTCACGGTAATTTCTCTCGCCTCATCGCCGCACTTATCGATGTTCAGGCATACGATATCGCTCGGCAGATATTCCTCCGCACGCTGTGCCCACTCGATAAATGTGACGCCCTGCTCCGGATAAAAGAGCTCCTCGTAATCCAATTCCTCGATTTCCTGCGGATCCTCGATTCGGTAGAGATCGAGGTGGTTGATCGTTCCGAGATCGCTGTCGTAGCGGCGCACGAGCGAAAACGTCGGCGAGACCACCGCCTCCCGAACCGAGCGCGCTTCGGAAACCCACTGAACCAGCGTCGTCTTGCCCGCTCCGAGATCGCCGTCCAAACGAAAGACATCACCCGGCTTCAACGCCGCCGCGAGATGTCTGGCAAATTTTTTTGTCTGTTCCTTTGTTTCAAATTTCATCGTTCCCCCCAATCTTTCATCCTGGGTACTATCCGTTATTATATAGTCTATTCCTTTTCCCCGCTACTTTAATCTGCCCGGGCGTTGTCCTTTTTGCCCGGTAAAAAAGCGAGACGGCCGAAGCCGTCTCGCTGAAGAGCGTATCCATCTTTTCGCAGCCGCACCCATGTGCTCAGCGGTGCAGGATCGGAGAAATCCGCTTGTAAAGCAGCAGGCATACCACCGATTCAAGCGCCGTTTTGACGAGATTAAAGGGCACGACCGCAAAGAACATCAGCGTCCAGTAATCCTTGACGAGATGGTTTGCACTGCCGACCTGAACCGCCAGCGCATCCAAGTCCAAATCGATAGCCTTGGCATAGGCCGGAAAAATGAAATATGCGTTGGAAATAAGCGCCGTCACGGTCATGGCGATCGAACCGATCAGCAGCGCTACGACCGCTCCGGACATCGTCTTGTGTCTCTTATAATAGGAGGACGCGCCGATGACAAAGGCTGTACTGACGATGAAATTCGACAGCTCTCCGACGCCAACGGTCTCCGTTGTCAGCAATTTCAGAAAGTTTTTGACAAACTGAATGATGACGCCCGCCACCGGCCCCATCGCAAAGCCGCCGACCAATCCGGGCACATCGCCGAAATCGACGCTCATAAATGTGGGTGCAAAGGGCATCGGGATGTGAAAAACCTGCATGAGCACAAAACCGAGCGCTGCCAAAACGGCGATTTTTACCAGGTTAATGGTTCTCCCGCAGTCCTTCAGCTGTTGTACCACACCTCTTTTGTCCGACTGCTTTGCTGCATTCCGCGTTACTTCACCTGCCGCTTTTAACTTCTTTGTCTGTTCCATAATGAGTTCCTTTCTACCATCGATGCGCGGGGACAATAAAAAATGCCCCTCTTCGGGGCATAATCGCAAGTCAACGCAACGCATCGCATCTTCTTCCATCCAGACTCTACTGTCGGTTCCGGAACTACCCCGGATCAACCCTTTCGGGCTCGCGGACTTTACCGCCGGTTGGGAATCACACCCTACCCTGAAGACACGTTTATTCTATCACAAATATACCGGCATTTCAACCGTCCGATTCGCCGTTACGATTTTTCTCCGCCTTGTCGGAAAACCACAGCCGCGTTCCCCGTTCACCAAAGAAATACGCAATCAGGTCGGCCGACAGGCTCTGCTCTCCCTCCGCCAAAAATAACTTTTCAGCCCGATCCCGAGCCATGCCGAGCGCCAGGGCCCACACGATGCGCTCCTCTCTCGAGCGCTGCGCTGCACCCGAAGACAGCTGTTCATAAAACGCATCGGCGCCTTTCTCGATGACATGCTGTCCTGCGCGCTTCATGCGGCCAACCAGCCATGTCGTGATCGCCAAAAGAACGGTCACCGCCGTATCGAGCACCGTGGTCTCACTTCGCAGAAAAACAGTTGCCAAAAGAGAGCCCGCGCCGAGAAGAACGGCGATCCGCGGCGCCCACGGCGCTTTCTCCCGGACGCGGCCAAGCCCGAGCTCCTCTCCCTCCCGCCGCAGCTGCACCTGCAAACGCCGGAAAAGGTCGCGCGCCTTTTGAGGGCTTTCCCTATGCTCCTCTGCCAGGCCGGTTAGCGCACGGCTGCCCTGATCCTTCGTCGGGAACAGCTCGTGAAGCAGGCTTTTCTCCGCTTCGCTCAATTTATTCGCCGGCTTCTTTTCGCGCCGCAGCGTCAATTCCTCTTCGTCCCGCACGATGCGAATATAGTGTCGCCGTGCGAGATCGAGCAGCATGGCGTTGACCCCGCGCGCCGAGAGCACCGGCTCCAACGCGCACTGCACAAACGCCGGGCGGAACGTCCACAGCTCAGGGATGCTCCGCGACAGCTTCCACTCGGTATAAGCAATCCGTCCGATGTACAGCGCACATAGCCCCACGACGATTTCGATGACGGGCGCCAGCTTTTCCCACACGTTGATCAGACCGCGCGCATCGATCCGCCGCTGCAGCGCCGCCTTCGCTTCATTATAAAGCGTCGCTCCGCTCTGAGAAACATAATCGCGCCCCTCCGGAACATTCGCGAGCGTAGTGAACACCTCCCAGCGCATTTCGCTGTTCGGCTGCACGTTTTCGACGAACCAGGACAGCTTTTCCTCGCCGGCCAGCGGCGTCAAAAAGCGTCCCTCGCCCGTTCCGTAATAATACGCCTCCAACCCCTCGCCCTGCTCCGCACACAGACTCCAATAATACCGGGCAATGGGCGAGCTCTCCAGCCCGGAAAGCGACGGAATGCGAATGCGCGCCATGTCGTCATACTTTTCGCAGCCGCCCGTTATGCGGTAATGATAGTGCATTGTGTGGCTCTGTGTGCCCTCGTTCGGCACGTACACCGTAATTTCCCGCTCCGAAGCGCTCACCCCGAGCTCATACACACCGCTGTCGCCCGCCTGTGCGCCCTCCTTCTCGAGATAGGTCCGGTCGACGCCGTCGACTTCTTCCGACACCTCGATGTATTCGAGCGGCACGGCGAGCCCGTCCGTGCGGGGAATTTTTCGAATAATCGTCGTCCCTTCCCCGGAAAGCTGGTATTCGACGCGCTCCCGAACATCGACGGAGCCGTCCGGAAGCAGCGTGTTCCACACTTCAAAGGAAGAAATTGTCACGATTTCGGCTGCCTCGGCCGTGCCTCCGTTCATCACCATTGCCGCAAAGCACCCCAGACAAAGGGCGATCAGCGCTGCTCTCTTTCTCATCCGACAACCTTCCTTCCACACGTTTCCCGAAAATGTGATACAATTCATGCGTCCCACTATTATACACTCAGAATCGAGGCATACATGGGTTCTACGACCATAAAACTGATGATTATTACTCTGCTGTCCAAATTCAGCGGACTGATCCGAGAAATGATTTTCGGCGCCACCTTCGGCACGAGTATGATTAAAGATATTTATGTCATCGCCGAAAGCATCGCCGCCGTATTGTTCAGCTTCCTTTTTTTAGCGATTCAGTCCTGCTTTATCCCGATGTATAACCGCATCCGGGCAGAAAGCGGCCGGCCGGCCGCGGATCGCTTCACTGCGAATCTTACCAATATTCTACTCGTTTTGACAACGGTCATCATCGCCTTTGCCGTGATTTTTATGGAGCCCATCGTCCACGTCATGGCCGCCGGGTACACGGGCGAACGCTTTGTTCAAACCGTTTATTTTGCACGCATCGAGATGTTTTCGCTCTATTTCATGGCGATGAATGCGTGTATGATCAGCTACCTCAATATTCACGACGATTTCAGCACGCCTGCGACGACCGGCATTATCATGAATGCCGTTTTGATCCTGTTTGCCGTTCTCTCGGCCAAGACCGGCTCGATGCTTCTCCTGGCTCTGGGTACCATCGTCGCAACGGGATGTCAGTACATATTCTTCCCGCGCGCGCTCAAGCGCGTGCACTACCGGCACCGCCCCATTCTCCAATTTCACGATGAGCATATTAAATCCGTCCTGAAGCTGGCGATCCCGATTATGCTCAGCATCGTCGTCCAGGATGTCTCGATCATCATCGACAAAACCGTCGCCTCAACGGTCGCGACCGAAGGGGGTGTTTCCGCTCTCGACTACGCCGTAAAGCTCTACCAGCTCGTGTACGGCATCATCATCGTCTCCATCGTGACGGCGGTTTTCCCGCAAATGTCCCGGTTCGGACAGAATCGTCAGGTCGGACGCGTGAAAAAGCTGCTGACCCGCTCCATCGTCTCGGGGCTGGTTCTGGTCATTCCTGCGGCGGTCGGCATGATGATCTTTGCCGCTCCCATCGTTCGCCTCTTTTTCGAGCGAGGCGCCTTTACCCCGGAGTCCACAGCCATGACCGCCGGCGCGCTCTTCTGGTATTCGCCCTGTCTGATCGCCCTGGTCTTCAGCTCGCTCGGCACGCGCGCCTTTTACTCAATCGGCGATACCCGTACGCCGGTCCGCATCTCAATGGGGCAGGTCGTCCTGAACATTATCTTTAATCTCATCTTTTCACGCTTCTTCGGCATCAACGGTTTGGCTGCAGCGACCTCGCTGAGCCTGTCGCTCGGCGCCGCGGCAACCATGATGGCGCTGCGCCGGAAGATCGGACGCATTCACCTCCGGGCCATTGCCGGCAGCTGCAGGAAAATCCTGCTGATCACCATCCCCATGGGCATTCTCGCCCGCGGCGTCTATGCCCTGCTGGTTTCGACAAGCTTCTACCTCGCGCTGTTCTGTGCGGTTCTCTTCGCGGTTCTGTTCTATGGGATTGCCATTCTGTTTGCGCGCATCCCCGAAATACGTCATATGGTAAACGATGCCTACCACAAGCTCACACGCCGGACGGCCGCGCGGAGATAGTGTATTTTCGCTTTCCGCGCCGTGGCTTCGGGTTCGTCTGCGCCCCGAATTCAGCGCCATTTTGCACATGCGCGCCGATTCGTTTTGACTGCGCTAAATAAAATCGCTCCCCTGTACGGGGAGCGATTTTATTTACTCATTATCCTTTGACCGTGCACATCCGCTTTTCCTCATTCGACCCGAACAATCCGATAGTATTGCCGCGCCGTAAGTGCGTAGACCAGAGTGTACAGGATACCGAAGCCGAGCGCCGAAAGGATTGCGCAGCGAATGTACAGCGCCGTATTGAACAGGCTGAAGATCATCAGCAGCTTTTCCAGAATGGGGAAGGCAAAGCCCAGGTGAAGCACTGCCAGGAGAAGCGGCGAAAAGAACACCGTCAACACCTGAGAGCGAATGGACTGACGCACCAGGCGCTGCGACATGCCCACCTGCTGCAAAATGCGGAACCGTTCGCGATCCTCGTACCCTTCCGACATCTGCTTGTAGTAGATAATCAGAATCATCGCCATGACAAACAGCACGCTCAAAAACACCCCCAGGAAGAAGAACGAAATAATCATCTCCCGTATAAAGCCCGCCGCCTCCACTCGGGGCGTAAAGCGAATCGGACCCACATCCCCCTGACCGATAATTTTCTCGGACAAGAGCTCCGACTGCTCGCTCTGCTCCTGCTCCGACCAGGTCGTATCTACTCCGTAGTAATAGCGAATGCCTTCATGCTGCGATATATCCCCGGCTCCGAACAGCGCATTCTCAAGGGCGCGCAGCTCGTCGAAGCTGGGAACGACAATAAAGTAGCTGTCAAACACATAGTTGTCCATTTCCTCTGTAGCGATCACCGTTGCATCGCCTGCGACACGATATGCGCGCCCGTTCAGCGAAATATCTGACAACTGAGACACCCCGCGATACGCGCTCAGCAGAACCTCTCCTTCTCGAAGCGTTTTTGCTTCGCCCGTCAGGCGATTATAGTCCTCGAGCGGCACAATCACCAAGCCTTTCGTACTGTCGCGCAATTCAAAGGCCGCCTCGAAATCCACCGTAAACGCCGTTCCCTCGATCTGTCCTGCGGCTTGAATCACGGTATAGCTCGTTTCCTTCTCAATCGGCACGTTCTCCTGAAACCGCCTGCGCACGGTATCGCGATATTCCTCCGACATCGTCCACGTCGCAAAATCATTCGGATACCGCTTGTCGAGCAGATCGTTTACCCCGATAAACAGTGACGTCGTCGAGGAAAACATGACGAGCACCATCGTTGACAGGATACAGATACTCGCCAGCCCGACGGCGTTGTGCTTCATTCGGTACATCATGCTTGATACGCCAATAAAGTGATTCGGCTTATAGTAGTAGCGCTTATTCCTGCGCAGGGACTTCAACAGCGTGATGCTTCCTGCCATAAAGAGCAGGTACGTGCCGACAATCACCAAAATGACCGCGACGAAAAACAGCTGAAACGCCTTGACCGGATTGGCGATCGTACAGGAAATCCAATACCCTGCGCCGAGTGCAGCAAGCCCCAGCAGGGCGAGCGCCCACTTTGCCTTCGGCTCCCGTTCGCCGACTGCACTGCCCAGTAAAAGCTCAATCGGATTCGCCAGGTGAATGGCGGCAACCGAGCGCAAAAAGAGCAGGACGAAGAGAATGCCAAACAAAATGACGACATTGATCACCGCACTCACCGAGAAATAGAATCCGAAAACCACGCCGGCGCCGAGCGCGCGAAGCAGCGCCAGAAACAGGAGCTTATCGAGCAAAACGCCGGCCAAAAGCCCCACGGCGAGACTGATCGCCGCAATATAGATCGTTTCCCAGAGGAGCATGATCGAAAGGTGGCTCTTCTCCATGCCCAAAACGTTGAACAAGCCAAACTCCTTTTTCCGGCGCTTGATGAGAAAATTGTTCGTGTACAGCAGAAAGATCACGGTGAAGATGGCTACGACGTAGCAGCCCAGACCCAATACCGTTGTCGTCGCCCTCGCGCCCATCACAAGATTCGACAGGCCCGGGTTGGTCGCCATCGAGCAAATGATGTAAAACATCGCGACGTTCAGGATACAGGATAAGATGTAGGGGATGTAGATCCTGGCATTCTTTCGAATGTTGGTTGCCGCCAGCTTCGCATAAAACAGCTTATGCATTGCGATCACCACCTGTAGACAGCAGCGTCAGCGTGTCGGCAATCTTCTGGTATAACTCCTCGTTGCTCGCGTTGCCGCGATAAATCTGGTGGAATATTTCGCCGTCCTTAATGAACAGAATGCGATTTGCATGGCTGGCCGCCTTTGTCGAGTGCGTCACCATGACGACGGTCTGCCCCTCCTGGTTGATCCGCTCAAAAATACGCAGCAGATTGTCCGTCGCTCTCGAATCGAGCGCGCCGGTCGGCTCGTCCGCGAGCAGAATTTTGGGATTGGTGATCATCGCGCGTGCAACCGCCGCGCGCTGCTTTTGCCCTCCGGACACCTCATACGGATACTTAGCCAGAATATCCTGAATTTCAAGGCGTTTTGCAATAGGTCCAAGCCGCTTTTGCATCTCCTCGTACGGCCGTTCCGACAAAACCATGGGAAGGAAAATATTGTCCTGGATGGAAAGCGTGTCCAATAAATTAAAGTCCTGAAAAACAAAGCCCAAATTGTTGCGGCGAAAAGCGGAAATCTCCTTCTCGCCGATCTCGGACATCGAACGCCCTTCCAGCAGGATTTCTCCGGCCGTCGGCCGATCGAGCGCCGCCAAAATATTGAGCAGCGTCGTCTTTCCCGAACCCGATTCGCCCATCACCGCGACGTATTCGCCGCGCTCAACGGAAAAGGACACATTGGACAGCGCCTTCACACGGTTTGCACCAAATCTTGTCGTATATACTTTCTCTAATGATTTCACTTCTAATAATGGCATAGTATACCTCCTTATGCTCTTACAATAGCAAAACAGCGGAATGCTTCGCCATCGCCTTGTGTGACATTTCCGCTGCTTCGCGTGACATTTTTGTCATGCCGTGAGTATGAGCCTTATCTACGCCAATCTGATTTATTCAACTTCGATGGATGCATGCGCCAATTCGAGACAAAAGGTCGTTCCCTTCCCCAAATCGGAGCGCACGGACAGGCGATGAGACAGCTGATCGCACGCCTTCCTGCACAGGTACAGTCCGATGCCCGTCGCCCTTTTTTCGCGTCTTCCGTTATAGCCCGTATACGATTTTTCAAAAATGCGCGGCAGATCCTCCGGCGCGATCCCCATCCCCGTATCCTGAATTTCGAGCCGCTTCCCCGGCAGCACGCGAATGCGAACGCCGCCCTGCTCCGTGTATTTCACCGCATTTGTCACGAGCTGTTCGATGATGAAGAGCAGCCATTTTTCATCGGTTAAAACCACTTCCTCCGTCGGTTCATAGTCCAAATACAGCTTTTTATGAATAAACAGCCCCGCTGTCTTGCGGATCGCCTGCCGTATTACCGAGTCCAGCGAAACCGAACGAATGACAAAATCGTGCGCCGCGCCGTCCAATCGGAAAAAGTCCAGCGCCATGCCCACATACTGCTCAATCCGAAACAGCTCTAGGCGCAGCGCGTGGCTCTCAGAGGTATCGGATTCCTGCAGCATCAGGCGCATCACGGAAATCGGCGTCTTAATCTGGTGCGCCCACGTCGTATAGTATTCCAGCTCCTCCCGACGCTCCTGCTCCGCGCGCAATCGTTCCTGTTTAAGCTGGATCACGAGCGCGTGCATCATCTCCTGCATCTCCTGCTCCACGGCGGACCGCGGGTCTGGCAGCTCCTCCACGCTTTCCGGCAGCGCCTTCGCCATGGCTCGATAGGCCGACCGACGATGACGCGCCTGCATGAGGCGAACGAGCCCTATCGGCACGGCGGCCAAAAGCCACAGCCCGAATGCGTACGCCAACGCTTCGGCTTTTATCCCGTACAAATGGAACGCGACCAGAAACAGCGCCACCCAGAGAAACGACAGAAACAGCTCAGCGCCATGACTTTTTATGAACAGACCCGCACCGGAAAAACGTCTCCTGCTCTTCATTCCTGTTCCTCCAGCCGGTACCCGGAACCGACCTGCGTCTTAATGCAGTCCGCCAGTCCGATTGCGCTGAGCTTTTTGCGCAGGCGATTAACATTCACCGTCAGCGTGTTTTCCTCGATGTATTCGTCATCCTCCCACAGCCGCATCATCAGCGTTTCCCGGCGTACCGTCTTCCCTCGCTGCTCCAGCAGCACGGTCAGAATGCGAAATTCATTTTTTGTCAATTCGATCCGATTGCCCTGATACTCGAGTATGCCGTCTGTTACATTCAGCACGGCGCCCCGTATTTGCAGCACCTCACGATCCGATTTCATTTCGTACACGCGACGTAAAATGGCGCGGATTTTCGCCGTCATAACGACCGGGTCGATCGGCTTTGCCAAAAACTCATCGCCGCCCATATTCATGGCCATGACGATATTCATCGACTCGGACGCCGACGACAGAAAAAGAATCGGCACACTGGAGCGCTTTCGCAGCTCATTACACCAATAATATCCGTCAAAAAACGGCAGACTGATATCCAACAGGACGAGATGCGGTTTTGCCTGAAGAAACTCCTCCGTAACGCGGCGAAAATCCTTCGCGCAGACCGCCTCATCGCCCCACGATTCGATTTGGCGCCGTATGCTGTTTGCCAGGGCGTGATCGTCCTCCACAACAAAAATTCGATACATAAGCTTCTCCCATAAAAAAAGGGGCGGCTAAGCCGCCCGATTTCAATCTCTCCCTCGCTCTGACGTCATCTGGTAATTCCACGCGCTTCGGCAGCTCTCTTCCACGGACAACGTCGCTTCCCAATCGAGCTCCGCCTTTGCCTTGGCACAATCGGCAAACACAGTTGCATTATCGCCCGGACGCCGTCCCTCAACAACATAGGGAATCGTCAGCTGATTGGCCTGTTCAAAGGCATGGACGAGCTCCAGCACGCTGGTTCCCCGGCCCGTCCCCAGGTTATAGGCGACTGCGCCCGTTCTGCCGGCGCTCTTTTCCAGCGCCGCGACATGCCCCCTCGCCAGATCGACCACGTGAATGTAATCGCGGACACCCGTACCGTCCGGCGTGTCATAGTCGTCGCCAAAAATATGCAGCCGGTCTCTTCGCCCATCCGCCACCTGACAGATGTACGGCATGAGATTATTCGGAATCCCCACCGGCGATTCGCCGAGAAGTCCGGATGCGTGCGCGCCGATCGGGTTGAAATAACGAAGCAGTACGGCGCGCCACTGCGGATCAGCTGCGGCCAGATCCTCCAGAATCTGCTCGATCATCCGCTTGGTCTGTCCATACGGATTGATCGCCTCGAGCGGCATATCCTCGCGCAGTGGACTTACATTTTTCGATGCATAGACCGTTGCGGACGAGCTGAACACGATCGACTTCACTCCATGGCGATCCATCGTCTTCAACAGACTGATCGTCGACTGCAGGTTATTTTCGTAGTATTTCAACGGATGTGACACCGACTCCCCTACCGCCTTATAGCCGGCAAAATGAATAACGCTGTCGATCTCCCGTTCCCGGAAAATACGCTCCATCGCCTGCTCGTCACAGACATCCTCCTCATAAAAAGTCACCGGTGAACCGGTGAGCTTTTCGATGCGGTCGACCACATTCCTCTTTGAATTGTAAAGATTATCGACGATCACGACATCATGTCCGTTGGCCTTCAGCTCCACACAGGTATGCGAACCGATATAGCCCAAGCCGCCTGTTACAAGTACGCGCATCGCTGCCTCTTTTCTCTCGTTTTTCTTCTGAGACGCCGTCCCGATCAGTTTACGCCGTAGTACGCTTCCATCGTCACTCCGGTCGAGGAAATCGCCGTCGCATCCTCGATGCCGACATAGTAATAAATCGTCGAATCCGCGCGGTACCCCGTCACGGCCTCGCTGCCCTCCGGATAGCGAAGTATAAAGCCGTACTCGGCAGCGTGCTGCTTCAGCCACTGATATTGCGGCGTTTGGTCAAAGGAATTATCGATGCGGGGATCCGTTCCCGGCACATAAAACTGCACGGCGTACCCCGTCTGAAATACGGCGTGTCCCGGCTGCGGCGCGTCCGAAGGATTTCCCGATAAAACGAGCTCCTTCTCCTCTTCCTCTGCGCTGCGCAGTTTCGCGCCCGCCTCAATACTGAGCCCGCTCCGCTCCATCGCCTCCATCATAACGCGAAGTGCCGAAGCGGCTTCCTCGTTAAAAACCGTCTTATACTGCGGATCCAGTCCGTAGGTCGCGTTGACGATCACCTTTCCGGAAACCACCTTAAACAGATAGGGATCCGATACCACCGCCAGATCGCGGTTGCGGACATAGCCGCTCTGGCCTACGCTGACGACCTTTGTCCAGCCGTCCTCCTGCCCGTACGTCTCGACGTACGTTCCTGCGGGCAAAACGGCGACCTCTTTCGCCTTTGCGGAATTTCGGGCGAACAGCGTCGTATCCTGCGCCGTCACGAGGAAGCAGTCCAGCGTGTCCTGAAAACCGGCCGCCTGCTTCTTTTCGGTCTGTACAGCCAGCGCCGTCTCGCCGTGCTCCGAACGGGTCACGTACTCGATGGACAGGGACGATTCCGAGGTCTGCGGCGCCGCCCCCGACGGCGCGGAAACCGAGGCGCTGTAGCTGACCCCCGTCGCTGCGGAATTTTCATTAAACTTTGATACAATAAAAGCTCCGGACAGCAAGAGAACAACCGTCGCGACCAGTCCCACAGCGCGGCGCCTTCTCATCCGGAGTATTTTTTTATGTTGTCTGCGGCGCAGGCGGTCTTCCCGGCGCATCTCTTCTCTGATATTGCTCATATTCAATCCCTTTCGGCGTGAAATCGGTATCCCGACGGAATGTTAAAATTTTTCATAGTTATTATATCCTACTCGATTTGCCGCTTCAAGCCATAAAAGCATTTTTTTGACGAGTCATCAGCTATTTGTTGTTTCTTTTTTTTCAGCACAAGATATTGCGTCATTTTTTGAGAACATTGCGCAATCGGGCGATTTCATTCCGCGTCCCACTTTTTATGCAAGAAAACGTTTCTCCTTGGTTTTACGGGCCCCTTTCAGGGCTTTTTTTGCGCTTTATATCGTATGACAGGCAAAAACAAGGGAATAGCGCTTTTCAAATCGGCTCTTCGCCTGCTCCAGAATTTCCGCGTTTTCGAAAATGCCAAAAACCGTCGGCCCGCTGCCGCTCATTCGCGCCACAATCGCTCCGGCTCGTTCCATTTCCGATACGATATCCTTCAGCTCCGGAATTTTTTCAAAGCTCACCGGCTCCATCACATTCGCCATCAGCGAATATGCCTTAGGCGCTTCCGCCGCCATATGTTCAATCAGCTCCTCCATCGGAATCTGCCCGCCCGTTTTGACTCGTTCGTAGACATATCGGGAGCTGAGCGATTCCCCGCAGTTGACCAGGAGCACCTCCCGTCCCCGAAAGCTCTTCAGCGGTTCAATAATCTCGCCCCGTCCGGTTGCGCGGGCTGTCCCGCCGTATAGAAAGAAGGGCACATCCGAACCGAGCTGGGCACCCAACGCCGCCAGCTCCTCCACTTCAAGGTTCAGCCCCCAGAGGCGGTTCAGCCCCACAAGCGTCGCCGCGCAATCGCTGCTCCCCCCGGCGAGCCCTGCGGCAATGGGAATGCGCTTCTCGATATGAATAACGACAGACGGATTTTCTACGCGCCCCTTGAGAAGAGCCCAGGCGCGGTACACCAAGTTTCGGTCGTCCAGCTCAAGCGCAGGATTGTCACAGCTCAGCACAAAACCGCCGCGGCCCTCGTCGATCGTAATCGTGTCGTGCAGGTCGATCTCCTGCATGATGGTATCGATCTCGTGATAGCCGTCCTCCCGTTCCCCTAAGACATCCAGCGCTAAATTTATTTTTGCATTTGCCTTAATTTCGAATTCCATGGCTCCTTCTTCCCTTTCAGCAGGTACTGCCTCCCGTTTCTCAAAAGCGCACTGATTATATAACTCGCCGGAAGCATTGAGTGCATCGCTCGCCGGAAAATGAAAGAGGGGGCTCATGCCCCCTCTCCAAGCGTTGCATTAACAAATCGTCAAGGTTACCGTCGAAGTCAGGATATCCGTGTACGTATACGACACCGTTCGCGCACGGTCAAAATCATTGCTGATGCGCACAGTGAACACATCCTGAAATGCATTTTCGATAACGCCCTCTTTGGTTACAATTCTCTTTCGGCCGCGGTCGGCCCTCAGGATGACGCGTCGACCGATGTTCTCTTCGACTTCCGCCTTAATCACATGTAACAGGTTCTGATCTTTCAAATGCTCACCGCCCATCCGTACCGAGAAACGTCTGTTTACTAATTGTAACACCGTTGTAACTTTTCGTCAAGAGCGATTACTTCATTTTGTCCGATTTGTCAAGCCTAAATTTGATCTTTCTCGATCAGCTCAGAAATGCCTTGTACGCGCGGTACGTCTCATACGCATCCGCCTTGCTCACCAGCTCAATCGGCGCATGCATGGACAGCATGCCCGTGCCGCAGTCGACAACCTGCGCCCCGTATTCCGCCAGGATGTAAGCGATCGTTCCGCCGCCGCCCTGGTCGACCGCGCCCAGCTCGCCCGTCTGCCAGACAACGCCGTGACGGTCAAAGATCTGGCGAACCTCATTCAGAAATTCTGCGTTTGCGTCGTTGGAGCCGCCCTTGCCGCGGGAGCCCGTATACTTGGAAAGACACACGCCGCAGCCCATTGCCGCCGCATTCGAGCGTTCCACCACCTCGGGGAAGCACGGATCGTAGGCCGTGTTGACATCCGCGGAAAGCACACGCGAGCAGGCCATCGCACGGCGCAGATCAAGCTCCGAGTAGACCGGGCGAATGTGGTTTAACAGCTCGGCGACGACATTTTCAAAAAACCGGGAGGTCATCCCCGTATTGCCTACGGAGCCGATCTCCTCCTTGTCGACGAAGAGCGCGACGGCGGTGCGCTCCGGTTTTTCGACCGACAGGATTCCCGACAGCCCCGCAAAAGAGCACACGCGATCATCGTGCCCGTGTCCGGCAATGAGCGCGCGGTCCAGGCCGACCTCCCGCGCCGGGCCTGCCGGCACAGCTTCGATCTCGGCGATTTGGAAATCGTCCTCTTCAATGCCGTATTTTTCCTTCAGCATCTGCAAGATATGCTCTTTTACCGGCTCCTTACATTCCCTGTCCATCCCGCGCGAATTGTGGCCGATGACGATGTTCAGCTGCTCGCCGGTGACCACCTCGTCCGCCTTCTTCTGCAGCTGATCCTTGGACAGGTGGATCAGCAGATCGTTGATGTAAAAAACCGGATCCTGCGGATCCTCACCGATGGAAATCTCCACCTGCTCTCCCGATTTCGTATAAATCACTCCGTGCAGCGCCAGCGGTAAATTTGTCCAGTGGTATTTTTTAATCCCGCCGTAATAGTGCGTGCGCAAAAGCGCCAGATTGCCGTCCTCATACAGCGGCATCGGCTTGAGGTCAAGGCGCGGCGAATCGAGGTGCGCGCCAACGATATCCATGCCCTGCGTCAGATCCTGTCCCAGGACGAACAGCGCGGCGCCTTTGTGATGATTGACGGCATAGATCCTGTCGCCCGGAAGCAGCCGTTCTTTTTTCAGCGCCTCGGACAAGGCGACAAAGCCCGCGGCCTCTGCGCGGCGGACAATCTCCTTGACCGCCAGGCGTTCCGTCTTTGATTTGGATAAAAATTCAATATATTCCGAAGAAAAGCGATCGAGCTCCTGCAGTTCCTCATCGGACAAAACGTCAAATACTTTTTTCTTTTCGTATGCCATGATTTTCTCCTTTTCGTTACGATGGTTCCCGATTCCGGTGCATGGAATCAAAAGATTGGGGTATAATGGTGGCGATGTATAACAAATGCTGCAACACGAATCTGTTTGTGATATAGGAGGATCATTATGGAACAAAACACCACAGACAATGCACAGGTCGTTCTGACCAAGGATATGCTCATTTCGGAGGTCATCCGAAAAAAGCCCCGTACGATTCAGGTCCTGATGAACAGCGGCATGGGCTGCATCGGCTGCCCGTCTTCTCTGATGGAATCCTTAGAGCAGGCCGCATATGTTCACGGACTTGATGTAGACTATCTCCTGGAGCGTCTCAACGAGTGCTGAGCGCCTCGTTCGCAGCGCATTGTAAAGGAATGACAAAAGGCGTGTGTTTTCACACGCCTTTTGTTGTCTTACAAACCGAGCAGCTCATTCAGCCGCGCTGCATCAAAGCCGAGGACATCCTCCTCGCCGACGCGGATGACCGGAACGCCGCGGTAGCCCTTTGAAATCAGCTCCGCGCGCGCCGCAGGATCCTTTGTGATATCTCTCTCGATGAACGCCACCGACTTTTCCGTCAAATAAGCCTTCGCCGCCTTGCAGTGCGTGCAGGTCGGGGAAGTAAAAACCGTTACCTGATCCATGATTCGTTCTTCCTTTCTCTTTTTCTGCCGAAGCGGCTTTCGCCGCCGCTCAGTTTTTTATTGTACCCGCTCGCAGCCTCTTTCAAACGTCCCGTTGCCGCGCCTCTGCGTCGAGGCGCTGCGCAATGCGCACAAAATCCGCCAGGGTCAGATTTTCCGCGCGGGCAGATCCCGAAACGGCGCATTCCTGAAGCAGACGGCTGAGCCGCTTTTTATCGACGCCGGCGGCCTGCGATAACGAATTCGCGACGGTTTTCCGGCGCTGCTGAAAGCAAACCTGAATGAGCTGCGTCAGCCGGGCGACATCCACACCGTTCGGCGGCATGCGGCGCTTGAGGTGAACGACCATCGAATCAACCTTCGGTTGAGGCATAAACACCTCCTTCGGCGCCCGCAGCGCTAACGACGCCTCCATAAAGCAGGCGATGAACAGGGTCAACGCACCATATTCCTTTGTCGACGGCTCCGCCAGAATCCGTTCGGCGACCTCCTTTTGAACCATCACCGTACAGGAATCGATCGGCAGCTCCTCCTCCATAAATCGCTGCAGAAGGGGCGTCGTAATATAGTACGGAAGGTTGGCCACCAGCTTGATGCGCTCGCCCGGCGCCTCCCGGGCAAACAGCGCTCGAAAATCGAGCTGCATCGCGTCGGCATGAACGAGGCGGAAGTGATCAAAGTCCCTGAGCATCTCCTGCAAAACGGGAATCAGGCGATCGTCAATTTCGACGGCAATCACCTTTTTTGCCCGAAGAAGGAGCTCCTCCGTCATCGTCCCTATGCCCGGACCTATCTCCAATACGACATCCTCCGGGCCGATATCGGCGCTGTCCGCAATCTTTCGGACGATATTGCCGTCCATTAAAAAGTTTTGTCCCAGCCTTTTATTAAAGTCGATTCCGGCCGACTTCATCACCTGCTTGATTTTTTTCGGCGAATACAGCCGTTCCCGTTGTTCCGTCATCGCTTCTCTCCTGCCGCCCCGGCCGATTCCCGCGCTCTGCGAAGCGCTTCTTCAAAATCGTCTCTGCTGATATCAAAGGCATTGAGCCGCGCGACCAGCTGCTTTGCGTTGGCATAGCCGATGCCGAGCAGATCGCACAGGCGAATGCGAAGCTCCTTTGCTCCGCTGCCGCCCTCCAGCCCCAAAGACCGCAATTCTTCACGCGAAAATTCCGTCCGCCGCTCGGCCCACTCGGCATGAGCCCGGGACAGGGCTTCCCGGATCGCCTCTGGCGAGGCATTTTCCACGCCGATATCGTCTCCGCGAAGCGCACGCTGTCTGCTGAGAAAAGCGTGCTTGGCCTCGGGGATTCGCTCCCGAATCCGCGCGCGGATCTTTTTTCCGGCATAGTCCGGATCGGTGAATACAATCAGGCCGCGGCGCTCCTGCAGCAGCTCCAGCTGATCGAGCAGCCGATCGCCAAAACCGTGGCCGTGCGTGATAATGCATTCACAGGCTACCGCCCGCTTCACCGCCTCGACATCGTCCTTCCCCTCTACGACGACGATCTCCCGGATCGCCATCTGTGGATTCGTCTCGTTTGATGGTTTCGGCATCATCGCATCTCCTCACCGTTCGCACACGCGCGCAGCGCCTGAAACGACTCCTCTACGCGATAAAAACGAGCGGCGTTTTCCACCGTCGTCTCCGCCAATTCCTCCGCGCTGACGCCGCGAATCTGCGCCATATGCTCCAGCGTAAAGTTTGCAAAGCACGGTTCGTTGCGCCTGCCCCGCTTGGGCACCGGCGCCAGATACGGACTGTCTGTCTCTAAAAGAAGCCTTTCCTTCGGTGCAATGCGGACGAGCGCTGCCGGCTTTTTGGCATTTTTGAACGTCGCGATCCCGCCCAGGGAAATGCAGTACCCGAGATCGAAAAACTTCTCCGCCATCTCGACGGACTCCGAGAAGGAATGCATCAGCGCGCGAATCCCCGTCCCAAAATTTTTCATAATGTCATACGTGTCCTGTATCGCCTCGCGCGTGTGAATGACGACCGGCATGTTCAGCGAACGCGCCAGATCAAGCTGGCGCTCAAAAACGGCTCGCTGGGTTTCCCGCGGCGAAAAATCGTAATGATAATCCAGCCCGATTTCGCCGATTGCGACGACGCGCGAATCCCCCGCCCATTCTCGATACGCCTGTTCCGTTTCGGCGGTATAATACTGCGCTTCGTGCGGATGTGTTCCGACGCAGGCAAAAATACGCTCATATTGATGCGAAAGCGTCACCGCGCGCCGGGAGGTTTCGAGGTCACAGCCGGGGTTGACCACCGCCAGAACACCGCATTCCGGGAGGCGGCGGATAACCTCCTCCCGGTCTGTGTCAAAGGCCTCGTCGTCGAGATGCGCATGTGCATCCACGATCCAACGCGTCACGACAGCCACGCTCCCTTGGGAATCTCGGACAGCGGCGTAAGGACGGACAGCTGACCCGTCTCCTCCCACTCTGCCGCCAGAATCATGCCATGCGACTCAATGCCGCGGATTTTTCTCGCTTTTAAGTTGACGACGAAAACAACCTTTTTCCCGATCAGCTCCTCCGGCTCGTAATGACCGCGCAATCCCGAAACAATCGTCCGCGTCTCATCTCCGAAATCAACGGTCTCGACAAAGAGGCGATCCGCGTTGGGATGCGGCTCGCACCGGATGATTTCGCCAAGGCGCAGCTTCACCTTTGCAAAATCCTCAAAGGAGATTTCTGCGATTTCTTCCGCTTCCTTCTTTTCCCCGGCCGCTTTCTCCTCCGATGGCGCTTCGCCCGGCTCCTCTGCTTTTGAAGCGCCCTCCTGCTGCATTGCCGTGAGCTCCTCCAGGCTGATGCCCAGGCGCTCAGCAATCAGCTGGTTGTTTGCACTATGCAGGCGCACCAGCTCCTTTTCGACATCGAGGCGCGGGAACAGCGCATCTGCGCGAACAAGCTTTTGACCCGCCGGATAGAGATCCTCCTGCGCCGAGCTCGTCCACGGCTGCTTCGCAATATTGAGCTGTGCGAAAATTTTGTCCGCTGTTTCCGGCATAAAGGGAATTAACAGCGTCGCAATCGACCGCAGGCTGTCGACGAGCCGGTACAGCACCGTATTCAGGCGCCCGGTATTCTGCTCCTTCGCCAGTACCCACGGCGCAGTTTCGTCGATATACTTGTTCGTCCGGCGGATGAGCGCCCAGATCGCCTCCAAACCGTTTTGGAAGTTGTATTCCTCCATCCAGCGCTCCAGCTCGGACAGCGTCTTGCGCTGCTGCTCGACCAGCTGTGCGTCGACCTCTCCGGCCAGCCCCTTTTCGGGAACGATCCCGCCGTTATACTTTTCGACCATCGCGACCGAGCGCGAAACGAGGTTGCCCAGATCGTTTGCCAAATCGGAGTTCAGACGCTGAATAAATTTTTTCGACGAGAAGCTGCCGTCCGAACCGAAGTTGAATTCCCTCAGAATGAAGTATTTCAGCGCATCGCGCCCATACAGCTCAACCAGCGGCTCCGGATAGATGATGTTACCCTTGGATTTGCTCATCTTGTCGTTGTCGAACAAGATCCATCCGTGTGCAAACACCTGCTCCGGCAGCGGCAGCTCCGCCGCCATCAGAATGGCGGGCCAGATAATCGTGTGGAAGCGCACGATATCGCGGCCGATGAAATGAACCGACGCCGGCCAGTACCGATCGAACTTCGCCGGATCGGAGGTGTACCCGACGCCCGTCAGATAACAGGACAGCGCATCCACCCACACATACATTACGTGCTTGGGATCGAACGGCACCGGAACGCCCCAATCGAGACGAGTCCGGGACACCGAAAGGTCCTCCAGACCGTCCTTGAAGAAGGAGCCGATCATCTCGCGCTGCCGGTTGTCCGGCTTGATGAAATTCGGATGATCCTCATAGTACTTCATCAGGCGATCCTGGTACTTGGAGAGCCGGAAGAAATAGCTCTCCTCCTCGCGGTACTGAACCGGCCGCCCGCAATCCGGACACAGGCCGTCCTTTGCCTGCACCTCCGTCCAAAACGCCTCGCACGGCGTACAGTAGTATCCCTTATAGACGTCCTTGTAGATGTCACCCTTGTCGTACAGCTTCTGGAAAATGCGTTCAGCGTCCCGCGCATGCTCCTCGCTGGTCGAACGGACAAACGTGTCCGGTTCGACGTCCAGCATCTTCCACAGCACCTTCATCGAATCGACGATGGGGTCGATGTATTCCAGCGGCTTCTTTCCGTGATCCTCCGCGGCACGCGCCAGCTTTTCCCCGTGCTCATCGGAGCCGGTTACGTAGTAGGCGTCGTAGCCCTGCTCGATTTTCAGCCGCTTCACCGCATCGCAGATAATGCTCGTGTACGTGTTTCCCAGGTGCAGATTCGCACTCGGATAATAAATCGGCGCAGTGATATAGAACGGTTGTTTCCCGTGATCGTGTTCACAGGAGCAATGCTCGTGTCTTTCGTGTTCGCACATGTTGGTATCCTCCTCATATTTGGCTGAATGCCGGTTTGCCTTCCGTTTTTTGGTAATAAAAAAGGCCTTCGCCAGAGGCGAAGACCGCGGTACCACTCTGATTTTCCCCAAAAGGGGCTTACGGGAAGTTTCCTTCCTCGGCGATAACGGCGCCACCGCACTGTGCTCCGGGGTCATCTTCATCCCGACGTGACGACCTGCTTTCACCAACCGCAGGCTCTCTGGCGTCCGTTTCGTACTACTCATCCCTTCAACGCATCCATATTTTTCTCCATTATGCCATATTTTCCCGTTTTGTCAATGCGCGATCGCCACATTGTCCAAAATCGGTTCGCCCTCCCTTTCGCTCCGACCGCGTCACAGATGCAGCTCTGCCCGGCTCCCGCCGTCGCGCGTCTTGGTGACGACGATCTGCCGATCGATTTTCTCCTTCAGCTCCGCTACGTGTGAGATGATGCCCACCAAAAGCTGCTCCTCGGACAAGCCGGCGAGCACGCGCATCGCCTGGCGCAGCGTTTCGCTGTCCAAAGAGCCGAAGCCCTCGTCGACAAACATTGTCTCCAGACGGATTCCGCCGGAGCTTGCCTGCACCTCATCGGATAAACCGAGCGCCAGTGCGAGCGAAGCCATGAACGACTCTCCCCCTGACAGCGTGCGGACGCTCCGCTGCGTCGCGTTGTAATGATCGATGACATCGAGATCCAATCCGGTCTGCTGGCGCTGGTTTTCCGCGCTCGTACTCCGCACGATCTCGTACTGATGATTGGACATGCCGAGCAGGCGTCGATTTGCGCGCCGCAGCACGCGGTCAAAGTAACGCATCTGCACGTATGCCTCAAGCATCACCTTGTCCTTCCCGTTGATTGCTCCGTTGGCCGTATCCGACAAGGGCATGAGCCACTGCAGCCGCTCCTCCAGCTTCCTCGAATCGGCCTCCTGCTCTGCGAAGCGCAGGGCGATCTCGCGATTTCGCGTCAGCCGCGCATTCAACCTCAGCTGCTCGCCCTGGAGCGAGCGCTGCCGCTCGAGCACATCGGCCAGCTCGCCGTTCAGCGTACGCTCCTCCTCCGGTAAAACCGGCTTCATCCTCGACTCCAAGGAACCGATCTTCGCTTTTTCTTCGCGCTGTACGCTCCGGTTTTCCTCCAACAGCCGCCGGCTTTCCTCCGCACTTTTCAGAAGGCGCGCCCGCTCCGCCGTCCGCTCCTGAAGCGCCCGCTCCAGCTCGTTCAAGTCGGGATAGGTGAGCTCGCTTTGCAGCTTGCCCAACGCATCCGAGACGCTCTGTTCCTCCGAACGCGCCGCGCCTGCCTCGCGCTCGAGTTCGAGCTGCTCTGCACGAAGCTTTTCCAGACGTCTTTCGCCTTCCCCGATTTGCCGTTCCAGCTCCTCATGCCGGCGCAGGTTCTGATCTGCGCGCTGGTATTCCGCGCGCAGGCGGCAAATCGCCTCTTTTACTTCGGCGTATGCTTCGTCGAGCTGTTCGGCAAGATCCGGCGCTGCCGAATCCATTTCCAGCGCGCCCGCTTCCTCCAAAAGCAACTTGCGCGCTGTCTGCACCTCGCCGCGCCAACGTCCCGCCGCCGCACTTTCCGCCTCCTGGCGCCGGTTTCGCTCATCGAACCGCTTTTTTGCCGCCTCGAGCTCCTGCTCGCTCGGCGCATCGGCTCGCTTCATAGCAGGATGCGGATGCGCCGTCGAGCCGCACACCGGACAGGGCAGTCCGTCCGACAGGGACGCCGCCAGCACCCCCGCCTGCGCATCCAAAAACGCCTGCTGCATCGCATTCAGGTCATCGGCAGCGGCGCATGCGCTCCGCTGCGCCGCCAGATAGGACTGCTGCGCGTTGGCCAGCTCCTGCTCCCTGCGCCTCAGCTCCTGCTCGTGCTCCTTCAGGGCGGTCAGGCGGTTCAGCCGTTCCTTGTGCAGCTGCCCCTGCTCCTCTGCCCGCGCACGCAGCGCAGCGCTGTTCCCCAGCTCCGTCCGCTCCTGCTTTTTTCCCTCAAGCTCGCCCTTCGCTTTTTCGATCGCCTGAAGAATCTCTTGTCTTTTCTCCTGAAGCCCGAGGCGTTTCTTTTGCAGCGCCTCGCAGCGCTCCCGATGCGCCTGCAGCTCCACGTAGCGCGGCCTCATGCTTTCCAGCGCGCTGAGCTCCGTCAAAAGCCGATCCGCGTGTGCCCGCTCCGTCAGACCCGTTTGGTACGCCTCCTCCCGCTTTGACACCTCCTGCTGCGCCCGAAGCAGGCGCGCCTGAGCCAGCGACCATTCCTCGCTGAGGCTTTGCTGCATTCTGAGCTCCTGCAGGCGCAAACGCAGGTGCTGCGCCTTTTGCGCTGTTTCCTCAAGCTGATTTTGCAGCAGCCCTTCCTTTTTTCCCTGGGTCTGTATCAGCTGCTCCAAAATCAAGGTCACCTGCGAAAGCGGGACCTCCTCGGACTGCGCGCGGCACAGCGCCTCGGCCGACGGTTCGTTTTCCTCCGCAGCCGCCTCCGATAAGTACTGCATCATGCTCCTTTTTTTCTCGCCGTATTGCTGCTTCAACGACAGCGCCTCCCGCTTGATGCGCTCCTGAAAGCTCTGATAGGCCTCCGTGCGGAACAGCTGCCGGAAAATCAGCTTTCGCTCCTCCGTCGACGCAATGAGCAGCTTCAAAAAATCGCCCTGCGCAATCATTGAAATGCGCGTGAATTGTTTTCGGTCGATCCCCAGTATCTCCTGAATGGCTTCATCCACGCGCGCCCGTCCCGACACCACGCGTCCGTCGGGATAGATCAGGCTCGCATCCGCTCCCTTTTTTACGTAACCGCTGCCCCTCTTTTTGGGACGCTCATACTCCGGATTCCGGCGAATGAGATAGGGCTCCTCCCTGCATAAAAACCGCATTTCGACGTAGGTTTCCGTCGTATCCTCCGCATATTTGCTGCGCAGCATGGTTTTGCTCCGCACCTCGCCGCTCGGTTCTCCGTAAAGCGCAAACGTAATCGCATCAAAAATCGTCGTTTTCCCCGCGCCGGTGTCTCCGGTAATCAGGTACAATCCATGATCTCCCAACTGATCGAGCGGCAGCTTCATCACGCCTGCATACGGTCCGAAAGCAGATACCGTCAGCTCAACAGGTCTCATATTCTGCCCTCCATATCTCCTCCATCGTCGCTCGCGTATACTCGCGCTGCTTCGGTGAAAAGTCAGCGCCGTTTTGCATTCGATACAGCTCCTCGAACAGCTCCGGCGGCGAAAGCTCCGGCGCCTTCTCCATGTCGGAAAAATCCGCCTGCGCCCGTGTCCGCCGGTTGTCATAGTCCAGGCGCATCAGGCGGGGATAGATGAGGCGCAGCTTCGCCAGCGCGTCGATGGGATCTTCCTCATCCGTCAGAATAATGCGATAGTAATCCTCCCTGCTCAGCTCCTCATAAAACGCCCGGCTGGACAGCTCGAGATAGGTCCCCCGCAGCTCGCGCAGCTCACGCTTTGGCGTCAGGGGAACGGTTCGGATATCAATCGTCCCTTTTTCGCCCAGCTCCACCACTGTGACGGATTTTTGCTGATCGACCTCCGAAAAAGAATATTTCAGCGGCGTCCCGCAGTACCGGACCTCGGGGCGGGCAACCGACTGCGGCGCATGAATATGCCCGAGCGCGACGTAATCAAAGGCGTCAAACACGCCCGCATCGACATTATCCGCGCCGCCGACCGAAATCTCCTCCGAATCGCTTCGCACGGCGCCCGTAACAAACTGGTGTGCCAGCAGAACATTTCGGTGCGCCGGATCCGGCGATGCGGCGTTTAGCACGGCGCGCAGCGCATCCGTCCAGCTCTCAATCGCTTCATCGGGGAAAAAGCGCCGCACCTGAAGCGGCTTTACAAAAGGCAGCAGATAGAATGTCACCGCTCCGTGTTCGTCGAAAAGCGTCCAGTGCGCTACGCGGCCTTCATAATTTCCGGTGATGTGGACGCCGGTTTGCTCCATCAGTGGAGCGCCGAAGGACAACCGATCGGCGGAATCGTGATTTCCTCCGATAACATATACCTGCACGCGCCGATGGGTCAGCTGAATCAGGAAATCCTCAAAGAGCCGGAGCGCCTCGACCGGCGCGATCGAGCGATCGTATACATCGCCGGAGATCAGCACCGCATCCGGAGCCTGCTCATCGACGATTGCTAAAATCTGCTGCAAAATGTATGCCTGATCCTCCAGCAGAGAAAAATCATACAGCATTTTTCCCAAATGAAGATCGGATAAGTGAATTATTTTCATGGCTTCTCCTCCATCTCTCTTCATTGTACTTGGTGTGCCGCGGAAATTGAAGTAAACCTGTATACAAAAAAAACGGGGGCAGCAAATCTGCACGTTTTTCAAGCCGCTCTCGGTTCTGCGGTACCTGAAAATCGAGCAAAATGCTGTCCCTCTTTCTTATGACAAATCGAACTCCGGCGGGACGTCCAGCTCCCTCGGCGGACCGCCGCCCGTTTTTTTGCGTTGCCGTACGCACTCTGTCAGCAAATATTCGATCTGCCCGTTCACCGAACGAAAATCATCCTCCGCCCATGCCGCAATGGCTTCGTACAATTTCGGCGATAAACGCAGCGGAACCTGCTTTTTATTTCCGTCCGCCATCAGTACAGGCTTCCCGAATTTACGATGGGCTGCGCATCATGGTTGCCGCATAAGACGACCAGCAGATTGGAGACCATGGCCGCTTTGCGCTCCTCATCCAATGTAACAACCTGATTCTCCTTCAGCCGCTCTAACGCCATCTCGACCATCCCGACGGCGCCGTCCACAATCATTTTCCGCGCGTCGATAATTGCCGACGCCTGCTGGCGCTGGAGCATCACTGCAGCGATCTCGGGCGCATAGGCCAGATAGGTGATCCGCGCTTCAATAATTTCCAGCCCCGCCTCCTCGACCTTTCTCTGAATCTCCTCGCGGATGCGCGCAGCAACGATCTCGCTCGATCCGCGCAGACTTCCCTCATCTGCGATGCCGTCGCCGGTCGTGTCGACATTCGGCGCAATGTCGTACGGATAGATGCGAACGATGCTGCGAAGCGAGCTGTCGCACTGGAGCGACAGAAACTCCATATAGTTATGCACGTTAAAGACTGCCTTCGCCGTATCGAGCACGCGCCAGGTCACGGCAATGCCGATTTCCACAGGATTGCCCAGACAGTCATTGACCTTTTGGCGGTTGTTGTTCAGCGTCATCACCTTCAGCGAAATTTTCTCATCCGGATGATTCAATGGAAGCTTCATGTTGCTCAGCGCTGCCGCGACCGTCCCCACATCACCGCTCTGCTGGAGTCGGGTCTTCGCCGCCGGATTGATCGCACGGCAAAACGGATTGACAAAGTAAAATCCCGCCTCGCGCAGGGTGCCGAGGTACTTTCCGAACAACGTCAGGACAAGCGCTTCCTGAGGCTTAATCACCTTAAGCCCCAATAACAGGATCCACAAAAGCGACAAAACGACGACCGACAGGATAAGAAGCAGAGGCGATGCGCCCGCCTCGATCCGCATTGCGCCAAAAACGACGCCTGCAATCGCTGACACATAGCCCAGCACGACCAATATCAGGACGAGCATCCCGTTCTTTTTACGGTTCAAGACGATTTCTTTCATGATTTCCTCCCGGTTTTATGATATCAAAATCATATCATATTTATTTCAACGGAACAAGCGGTTTTTTGCCGATCAATTCTCTCGCGACAAAAAAAACAGCTTCGAAACAGTGTCTCGAAGCTGCGCATAAATTCAAATAAAGACGAAGCGCTCTCAAACGCGCACAAAAATCATTTTTCCGGCTGCCGTCTGCAAAACCGAGGTCACCACCGCGTCTACGGTTTGCCCGATGTATTCCCGTCCGTTTTCAATAACGACCATGGTTCCGTCTTCCAGGTACGCCAGACCCTGATCCGGCTCTTTGCCCTCCTTCAATACGTGCAGCCGCATCCGCTCGCCCGGAATCACCACCGGTCGCAGCGCATTCGCCAGATCGTTGATATTCAGCACGGTAATGCCCTGTACTGCGGCGACTTTATTCAAATTATAGTCATTGGTTACGATACATCCGCGGAGCTTGGTCGTCAGCACCAACAGCTTTGCATCGACCTCCTTCGGCGTATTGATCGTCCGATTATCGATACGAACCTCAATCCGGCCGCTCGTCTGGATGCGATTGATGATATCCAGACCCCGCCGTCCGCGCTCCCGGCGCAGATGATCCGATGAGTCGGCGATATGCTGCAGCTCCTCCAGCACGTAGTTCGACACGACCAACGGCCCCTCTAAAAAGCCCGTCTCGATCACCTCGGCAATGCGCCCGTCGATAATGACTGAGGTATCCAAAATTTTTGGTATCCCTGCTGCTGCCGCCGGTTTCTCCTCCGCCGCTTCCTGCGCGTTTCCCTTGCGCTCATTTCGCGCCTGCCGGCGTTCCGACGAGCTCTCCTTAAGGCGGTGAAATCCGGAGAGAATATCTTCCTTATTTTTCAACGCCAGCCGAATACCCAACAGACCCAACACGATGTACAGAATCACCGACAGGATGACTCCGACGACATTCCCGACAAAGGGGATACTGAGCTGTGCAATCGGCGAACTCAGCAGGCTCGCGAGAAGAAAGCCGATCACCAGTCCGGCCGTGCCCAGCACGACATCCGAGGCGGGAATGCGTTCCAGCTTTCCGGCGAACACCTCCATGCGCGTATTACCGACACGGATCATCTTCGGCGCCACCAGAAAACCAATGATAAAGCCCACCACACCCGCCGTGATGTACACCGCCAAACGCCACTGCAGCGACATCACAGGAAGCAGGCCAATCGCGCTCAGTACAGCGACGACCGCGACACCGAGCGCCGCCGCCAGTACCGAGATCAAAATACGAACTAACCTTCTCATAGCACCTCTTTTTCTAACGCCTAATCCTCATCCAATGAGATCGCCTCATCGATCAGATTCTGCGCTTCTTCTACGCTCATCGAACCGATAATCACCAGCTCGGACACGAGCATCCGTTTGCTCGAATTCAACATTTTTTTCTCCGAGGTCGAAAGCCCCTTCTCCATATCGCGGAGCTGGAGATTGCGCACGATTTCCGCAATCTCAAAGGGATCGCCGGTCTTCAGATTTTCCAGATTCTCCCGGTAGCGCTGACTCCAATTGCTCGACATTTTGCTCGATTCCTCGCGCAAAATTTCCATCACACGCAGGCCGTCCTCCTCGCTCATCACCGGACGAATGCCGATCCGATCGATATTATCCACCGGAATCGAAATCTTAATGTTCGAAATCGGCATCTTCATAATATAGTACTTGCGCTCTTCTCCAAGAATTTCCTTATCTTCAATCCCCGTAATCGTTCCCGCCCCATGCATCGGGTACACAATCCGGTCTCCGATATGATACATTCCGATCACCTCCGATGCTCCTATTATACTTCAAGAAAACCGGAAACGTCAAAATACGATATTTTATCGTAAGAGCCTCTTATCGTCAATCCTTTATCCCGTTTTTTTAATGAGCCTCAACGCACCCCGCTTCCGCCGTGATCGCCGCATCCGTCGCGACAATGCTCTTTTTCCGGTTTTCTCCGCCAAACAGCACCGAAAATACGTCTGCAGCCGTCCGACAGGGTACGATTTTCAGCCCCTGCAGCGTCGGCAGCTTCTCCTCCGGCGCGACAAAGGCACGCTGAAATCCCAACCGATCCAGCTCGACGAGTCTTCGTTCCAGCTGATGTACGTGCTTCAGCTCTCCCGTGAGCCCTACCTCCGCTAAAAATACATCTCCTCCGGAAATCGCCCGATTACACCTTGCCGAAACAATGGCGGCGAGCACCGCCAGATCGCAGGTTTTTTCAAAAATAGACAGTCCTCCGGTCACCTTGAGCACCACATCCTTGTCGGACAGACGCTGCCCCGCCCGCTGCTCTAAAATGCTGACCAGCGTCGTAAGCACGTCCCGTTTCAGGCTGTCCCCGATGCGAATCGGATACGCTCCCGTCGCCGGCGAAACCAGCGCCTCCACCTCGATCGGAATAAACCGCGAGCCCTCCTGCTGCAGTGAAACCGCCGCGCCCGGAACGGGAATTTGTCTTTTGGTCAGAAACAGGGCATAGGGATCCGTCACCTCGATCAGCCCCTCCTCTTCCATCTGAAACAGCCCCATCTCGCCCGTTCGTCCAAAGCGGTTTTTCGTCGAACGCAGCATGCGGATGCTGTCATCGGCGCCGGTATCGAGATAAAGCACCGTATCGACGAGGTGCTCCAGCGTGCGCAGGCCCGCCATCTCCTCCCCCTTGGTCATATGTCCGATAAGGAATGCCGCCATCGGCGCGTTTGCGTCCTTGCACAAATCGACGAGCGACGCCGTAACCTGAACGGTCTGCGTCGGCGTGCCCGGACGCTGAGCGTATTCGGAAAGCGCCATCGTCTGCACGCTGTCGAGAAACAATACCTTCGGCTTCAACCGGCGGCACTCCTCAATCACGTCGTCCATGGAATTGGTCGAAATTAAAAAAAGCTCTTCGCTCTCCTCGGGCAGTATGCGCAGCGCGCGGGATTTGATCTGCGCTTCGCTCTCCTCTCCCGACGCGTACAGGCAGCGCACGCCCGATGACGCAAAGCGCCCCGCCGCCTGCAGCAGCAGCGTGCTCTTTCCTGCGCCCGGCTTTGCCGTCAGCATCGTAACGGAATCGCGCACCAGTCCGCCGCCCAGGACGCGGTTCAGCTCGTCATACCCCGTGCTCCACCGCTCGGAGGTGGCCGACGAGATATCCTTCAGACGCCTGGAACGCCGCGCGGCGGTTCGCGCCCCCGCCTTTGCGGGGGCGCGTTCCTTCAGCGTCTCCTCCAGCGTACCCCATTCACCGCAGGCGGGACAGCGCCCCACCCAATTCGATTCCTCATGGCCACAGGCGCTGCACACATAACCCACTTTTTTCGCCATGTCCGCCTCACTTTTCCACCGAAACGCTCAGCTGTTCCCGCTCCGCCTCCTGCGCGCCGACCAGTGCGGCTTCCCCGGAGGTCTCTCCGCGTGCCGACTGCGTTTTCCGTCTTCCCCGGCGATTCTCTTCGATGACAATCTCCTGCCTGTGCAGGCGCAGCTCATACGACACGCCCTGCTTCATCTCACCGGAAAGAATTTTTTCAGCCAGCAGATTTTCAACGCGGGAGCGAATCTCCCGCTCAAGCGGGCGCGCACCGAAATCCGCGCTATAGCCCTCTTTCGCCAAATGCTGTGCGACAGTCGGCGTATAGCGGAGATCATAGCCCTGCGCCTGCATGCGCTCCAGCAGCTCGTCGAGCAAAAGCTTTGCGATCTGCAGGGTGGATTCCTCGCTCAGCCGATGGAACAGCACCGTATCATCCAGTCGATTCAAAAACTCCGGGCGGAACGTCTGCTTCAGACTTTCGTGCACAATTTCCGTCATGCGTTCATACTCGTCCTGCTCGATATGTTCACTGCTGCCGAAGCCCAGACGGTTCGATTTTTCCAAACGAGTCGCGCCCACATTCGACGTCAGGATAACGACGGTATTTCGAAAATCCACCGTGCGCCCCTTGCTGTCGGTCAGCCGCCCATCGTCCAGAAGCTGCAGCAGGAGGTTAAATACATCGGGATGCGCCTTCTCGATTTCATCAAACAGAACCACCGAGTACGGCTTGGAGCGAACCGCCTCCGTCAGCTGTCCGCCCTCTTCGTATCCCACATAGCCCGGCGCCGCGCCTACTAAACGGGAAACGGAATATTTTTCCATGTATTCCGACATATCGATGCGAATCAGGCTGTTCTCATCGCCGAACAGACTTTGAGCGATCGCCTTGGCAAGGTATGTCTTTCCGACGCCCGTCGGCCCGACAAAAATAAAGGTACCGATCGGTCGGTTCGGCGCTTTCAAGCCGACGCGCGCCCGCTTGATCGCCGACGCCACGGTATCGACGGCATAATCCTGCCCGATGACCCGTTTTTTCAATTCCTCTGCCAGATGCAGATACCGATCGCTCTCTTTTTCGGTCAAACGCGTTACCGGCACCTTTGCCCACTGCGACACGACATGCGCCACATCGTCGTAGCCGATCATCGGCCAATGCCCGGGCTCCTGCTTGAGCAGCTGAACGTGCTCCTGATAGCTCTTTTCCAGTGTTTGCAGCTCATCGCGAAGCGCCGCCGCGCGCTCAAAATCCTGCGTCAGCGCCGCCTTCGTTTTTTCTTCCTCAAGCTGCTTCCGATGCTCCTCCATCGCAAGCAGCTCCGGCGCGATATGGAAGGAATTTACGCGAACCCGCGCCTGTGCTTCATCCAGCACGTCGATCGCCTTGTCGGGCAAAAAACGGTCCGTCAGATAGCGATCCGTCAGCTCCACAGCCGCCTGAATCGCATCATCGCCCATGCGAACCTGATGAAACTGTTCGTACCGGGACTTCAGGCCGCGAATGATGTCGATTGCCTCGCTGCGCGACGGCTCCTCGACCATGACCGGCTGAAACCGCCTTTCCAGCGCCGCGTCCTTTTCGATTTTTTGCCGGTATTCCTCGACCGTCGTCGCGCCGATCACCTGAAGCGCTCCCTTTGCCAGCGCCGGCTTCAGAATATTCGACGCATCGAGCGTTCCCTCCGCACTGCCTGCGCCGATGATGGTGTGCAGCTCATCGATAAAGACGATCATGTCCTCTCGCTTCATCAGTTCCGCAATCGTGTCGTTCAGACGCTGCTCGAAATCGCCGCGGTACTTCGTCCCCGCCACCATGGACGACATGTCGATGGAGAAGACGGTCTTTTTTTTCATGATATCCGGGATATCCCCCGATACGATGCGCTGTGCCAGCCCCTCGGCGATGGCGGTTTTCCCAACGCCCGGTTCGCCGATCAGCACCGGATTGTTCTTTGTCCGGCGCGACAGAATCTGAATCACGCGGTTGATCTCCTCCTGACGCCCGATCACGGGATCAATCTTGCCCTGCCGCGCCTGTTCATTCAAATCCTTTCCGTATTTTGCGAGATTCGATTCATCCTCGGCCTTGCGCCCCTCCTGGATGCGGCTGATCAGCGTCTGATAAATCTGCTGTTTATCGATGTCCGCCACCGTCAGCATCACGGAAACCATGCTGGAGCGATCGTTGAGCATGCCCAAAAGGACATATTCCGCCCACACCTCCTTCTCTCCGTTTTGCGCCGCGATCTGCCGCGCCTGATCCAGCAGTCGGCGCAGCCCGGAGGAAGCCTGTGTCGGCGGCTGCGTCGCCGTCCCCGGCTCGGAATTGCTGAGAATTACTTTGCGAAGTGTATTATAGTTGGCGCCGGCGCGCGTCAGCGCTTCCGTCTCCGGCCCCGCCGTCTTCATCATCGCCAATAAAACATGCTCGACCTCGATTGAATCGCTGCGCAGCGAGTAGCTTTCCGCCGCCGCTAATTGCATCAGAGCCTGCAAGGGTGTTCTTTTATACTCCATAGGGATCCTTCCTCTCCTCGTTCAGGCGGATCAGCTCCTCGCCGATTTCGGCGATGCGGTCGCGGTATTTTGCACAGGCCTCGTAATCCTCTTCGGCCAGCGCCTGCTCCATTGCGCGCGTCGCTTCAACGCGCTGTCGCTTCAGGCTGCGAAGCTGCTCCTCAAAGGCCCGCTCCCGCGCGCTCTCCGCCGTACCGCGCCGCTCCATTTTTTCCACGTTCATCATTTCGCCGTGCTCACCGACCTCTCGCGTAATGCGCATTTCCAGGCCGCCGACGAGGCGTCCATCCGAGTCCAGCTGTTCAAACACGGCCTTGAGCTGTTCCGCCAGCAGCGAACCGCCCCACTCCTTCGGAAGCTGTTCGACCATTTCCTCGATTTTCTTTTTGTAACAGGACGGGCACATACGAACCTTCTGTGCCTGCCCATCCACGATCATTACCATCTCGATCGTCGCTTCGTTCGAGCAAAAATCACATTGCATGCCGCATCTCCCTCCTATCTCAGAAACACGAGCAGCATATTCTTTAATACGCCCGCCCGCACTGCATTCCGCTGATCCGCCGGCACCTCCCGGAGTGCGTTGTCGTCGACCGCGTGCTGCATCAACCGACATTCGCGCCGATTGATCGCCCCCTGCTCCTCCAGCGCCTGCAAAATGGTGCGCGCCTTGTCGCAGGTTACCCGATCCTGCACCACTTCCTCCAGCAGCTCCTCCACCGTATCCTCCAAATGACGGCGAAGCCGGATAATCCGTATATACCCCGAACCGCCTCTTCTGGACTCGATGTAATATCCTTTATACGGCGTAAAGCGCGTCGTCAATACATAATTGATCTGCGACGGGGCACAGTTAAAGTGTTCCGCCAGATCGTTCCGGCCGATCTCCAGAACCCCGTCCTGCGCATCGGCCAACATTTCGAGTAAAAACCGCTCAATTTCGCTCGTCAATCCAGCCATGTTTCCCCCTCTATTCCCGATTCATCCCATTCTCAACTTTGACTAACTTTGACTTTTGTAGTGAAAAGTGATTCCACCGTCGGTGGAATCACTTAAAGTATACTAAAATTTTCTTTTCCCGTCAATCGCCGTCCGATTACTCCTCGGTCTTCGCCTCGGCAATAATCTTTTCCGCGATGTTCGACGGCACCTCCTCGTAGTTCAGGAAGCTCATCGTAAAGGCGCCGCGTCCCTGCGTCATCGAGCGCAGATCAATGGCATACTGCGCCATCTCCGCATACGGCGCTTCCGCCGAAACCATCTGATTGCCGTCCTCATCCTGCTCCATACCCAGAATGCGGCCGCGGCGTTTGTTCATGTCGCCCATGACGTCGCCCAAAAACGCATCCGGCACAACGATTGAAATACTCATGATCGGCTCGAGCAGCACCGGCTTGGCCTCTTCGATTCCCTTCTTAAAGGCAATCGACGCCGCGATCTTGAACGCCATTTCGTTGGAATCGACCGGATGATAGGATCCGTCGTACAGCGTTGCCTTGATGCCCGTAACCGGATAGCCCGCCAGAGGCCCTTTTTCCAGGGATTCCCTCAAGCCCTTTTCGACCGCAGGGAAGTAGTTTCGCGGAACCGACCCGCCAAAGACCTCCTCGGCAAAGACGAATTCCTCGTCAACCGGATCGAAGCGGATAAATACGTCGCCGAATTGTCCTGCACCACCCGTCTGCTTTTTATGACGCCCCTGCACATCGGAATGTCCCTTGATCGTTTCGCGATACGCAATGCGCAGCGGAACCGTGTGCGCGCTGACTCCGAAATTGTTTTTCAGCTTATTCAGCGCAATTTCCAGCTGGACGTTGCCGAGCCCCGAAATCGTCATCTGCTTCGTTTCGGCGTTGCGCCCGACGACGAAGGAGGGATCCTCCTCCATCAGCCGCGCCAGCGACGTGCCGATCTTGTCCTCATCGTTTTTGGAATCGGCCTCAATCGCAAAGGTGAGCGTCGGCTCCGGCAGCTTCAGCTGCTTATAGACGATCGCTTCCTTCGGCGCCGTCAGCGTATCGCCCGTCTGCGTATTCTCCAGCTTTGAAAACGCCCCGATATCGCCCGCGACGACCTCTTCCGTCTCAATTTGCTCCTTGCCGCGCAGATAGAACATGCCGCCGGCCTTTTCCGCGGTCTTTTTCGTGGCGTTGAACAGCTCTCCGCCGCGCTTCACCGTGCCCGAGACAACCTTGAATATCGAAATCTTTCCGACGAACGGATCGACGATCGTCTTAAAGACGACGGCTGACATCGGCTGATCCGACGTCATGCGGCGCGGCTCGCCCTCGACGGGACGGAAGCCGGAATGCGCGCGCTCGTCGTCCGGCGCCGGCATATATTTGACGATCACGTCCATCAGCAGATCGACGCCCGCTCCCGTCGTCGCCGAACCGGCAATCAGAGGAATCGCCGAGCCGTTCAGCATCGCCGCAGTCATGCCCTGACGAATCTCCGCCTCCGAGAAGGCATCGCCATTGAAGTATTTCTCCATCAATACGTCGTCGGTCATGGCGATGAGCTCGACGATCTCGTCATACGCCGCCTCAACCTCGGCCACGCGATTCTCGGGAATCTCGACCTCCTTCGCCGCAAAGCCGTCATAGCGATAGGCCTTCTTGTCCATAACGTCGATGAGCCCTTCAAAGCTGCTGCCCATGCCGAGCGTCAGCGTCAGCGGCACGACCTTCTTGCCGAAGTCCTGATGAAGCTCCGAAATACGGACGTTGAAATCGACGTTTTCTTTTTCGATTTTATTCAGAAAAATGATGCGCGGCAGCGCGATCTTTTCAGTATAATTCCAGTATTTTTCCGTGCCTACTTCAATTCCGGCCGATGCGTCAATCACCATCAGCGCCGCCTCGGAGGCGCGGAGCGCACTCAGCACCTGGCCTTCGAAATCAAAGTAGCCCGGCGCATCCAACAGATTGATTTTACAGTCCCGATACTCCACCGGAACCACACTAAGACTGATCGAAACGCCGCGCGCGATCTCTTCCTTCGTAAAATCGGATACGGTATTGCCGTCCTCTACGCGTCCGAGCCGCTTGGTTACGCCGGTTTTCAGCAAAAGCGCCTCTGCAAGGGATGTCTTACCTGCACCGCTATGTCCAACCAGCGCAAGATTACGGATATGTTTCGTGTCGTACTTTTTCATGTTTTCCCTCCTACTTAGTGATCGCTTACCCGCTTATTCTATCATGAAAATGTTTTCAAGTCACGCAAAATTTTTCACCACTCCGGCGCCGCTTTTATCCGCCTGCCGAGCCCCCGTCCGATGTGATATAATCGGAAAAACATCGATTTCGCCGGGTAATCAAAGATACGATTGCAAACAGGACAAATCCATTATGCTGAAAGCAAATCCAGGCTGAACGACGCTGCCGAAATCACACAGGAGGAGAACAGGCAAATGAATATAACCATTATTGGCGCGGGAAACGCGGGCACCACCATTGCCGCCGATCTGACGCACAAGGGCCATGACGTCACTCTTTTGAAAACATCCGACAAGCTGCACAATGAAAACTTTGCCCACTTACTGGCAACCCGCCGTGTCGCCGTCGAAGACGGTGCACAGGCCTATGAGGTCACGCTCTGTTCAGTGACAACGGACGTCGAACAGGCGCTGTCCAACGCCGAGCTCGTCATTCTTTATGTCCAGACAAATTACCATCAGCAGGTGATTCGGCGGATTCAGCCCTACATAAAGGATGGACAGACGTTCCTCATTGAGCCGGGCTATCTCTCAAGCTGCTTCTTCCTGCAGGAAACCAAAAAGGATATCACCATTATCGAGGCGGAAAGCTCGCCCATCGACTGCCGCATCATCGCGCCGGGGCGCGTTCGCGTACTCTTTAGAAATGTATTGAACCCCTTTGGCGTATACCCGAAGCGGGAAGAGGCCAGGGCGCGGCGCATCCTGGATCAGCTTCGCTACCCGTACATTCTGACAAAAAACGTCGTCGAAGCCGCTCTGCACAATCCAAACGTCATCGTCCATACCACCGGAGCGCTTTTCAGCATCCCCCGCATTGAAAAAACAAACGGCGACTACTGGATGTATAAAGAGGTTTTTACGCCGCACATCTGGAATGTCGTCACGCACCTGGATGAAGAGAAGATGACGATTTTGGAGCGCCTCGGGTGTCCGAGGCTGCCCTACGTCGAGGCCTGCAAAATGCGCAACTCCGCCGATGCTTCGAGCAATGCGCTGGATGTGTTTTTCGATTATGCCCAAAACGGCTCGCCCTATGGCCCCACCGTCCCCGACTCCCGGTATCTGACCGAGGACGTTCCCGAAGGGCTTTGCCTGATCGAATCGCTCGGAAAATACTTCGGCATTGCTACCCCAACGGCGACGGCGATTATCAACCTGGCGAACGCCGCGCTGAACACCGATTTTCGGCAGACGGGGCGAACCGTAGAACGCCTCGGCCTGAAAAATATTGAGCGTATTTTGCAGGATATCGAATAGCGACGTCTCCTTTATCCTGCGCCATTTATGCAAAAACCGAGGAGTGCGTCGCCTCCTCCCGTCAGATTCCCGGTCTGACTTGGGAGAGGCGCCTCAGCATTCCCCGGTATTATTTTACTCCCGCGTCATATCGAGCGAGAGCTGCTTGCCCAAAAACAAATCCGTCGACGGCAGCCGTCCCCGATCCAAACCCGCAGAGGGCGTAAACGTCATCTCGCCAAAATAGATGCGGTCGTTGACGATGTAAAAATCCGCGCGAACGAAGGGGAATCCCTCCGACAGCTTTTCCGCATACGCAAAGGCCTGTTCGATCAGTGCCGGTTTTTTGACCTCGATCTCCGGGTAATCGAGCGCTTCCTGCGTCAGCGGCAGCTTATTCCACTCCCGATCATAATAGAAGAACCGGGCGGACTTGCCGATCTCGCGCTCGTCGCACAGCATCACATACTTGCTCTCCCCGTGAAAGCAGTAGAATTTGTAATCCTCCGGCAGCGAGCCGTCCTCCGCGCCGAGGTACTCTTCGATCAGGATATAGGGACGGACGTCCTTGTACTGAAATTCGGCATAGCGAAGATAATATCTCTGCCTGAACCACGCCCGCGCCATCTCCTTAAGCTGCGCTTCGGTATATTTCGATTTGTCCGAACAGATGAAATTGCAGGCGCACCCCGTGTTCAGCTTCATGGCAAAGCGATTCGGCAGGGCCGCAAAGTCGATATCCTCCGGCGACTCATACACCGCAATCAGCTCGTTGAGCAGCTCCGGACAGCCCTTTTCTCTGATCCAATCCCGCACGAGATATTTATCCGCGCAGCGCTTCACGGTTTCATTATTCCAATAATCGTGGTACTTCAACCAGAGCACCTTGTCGTTCAGCGTGACCGGATGATCCGGCTCCCATTTCCGCTTAAAATAGGCGCGATACAATATTCTCGTATTCCAGTACGGCGAAATTTTCGTGGCCTGTTTGGCCAGAATATGTACCATTCGCCAATAGAGTTGTTTCAGCATCGAACGCATACCTTCCTTACTCGGAGGCAATGCCCTTCTTCCTGTTCTTCAACAAGGAAAAAAGGGCTTTGGCCTGTTTTTTACACATCATTTTCATTTGAACAATCCGGCTCAATCTCCGAAACCGTCCCGACCGCAACGCGTGAAGCGCCTGTCGGTAGTAGAAATTGTCCGGCTCGCGGTGCGCCATGGCCGCCTGAAGCGCCGCCGAATTTTGAAGCTCGGCGAAATAATCGCGCCGCTGAGCCGCGTCCATCTTCCATGCGTCGCTGAACGCGTTTTCGAGCGCCATGATCGCCGACGACTGCAGGAAGGCGTCCATGCCCTCCGATGCGCTCCGCTCCTTCCCCCATTTGACCCGCTTCGCTTCAAAACGGGCAGCCAGCTCCTCGACGAGCTGCCAGATATTTTTCGGATTTTTTTGATAGATTTCCCCGGTCTCGTTTGCGCGGTAATGATACAGGACCCGATCGACGAGCCTGACGCGCTGCGCGCAGTCAAAGACCTCGAGGTTAAACACGCCGTCCTGATAGCGCTTGAGCGCCGGATAGCGCAAATGATGCGCCTCGATCAGGGCGCGCCGGTACAGCTTATTCCACGGATAGCCCGCCATACCGTCCGGGAAGCGCTCGCCGATCCATTGATGCACCTCGCTTTGACTCGCCAGCAGTCGCTCGCCCGGCGTTCGCGAAACGGAGGGCTCTCCGGCAATATTGTAGGTAAACCCGCAGACGACGACATCCGCGTCGCTTCGAATCGCCTCCCGTACCAGAATCTCCGCCAGATCCGGCTCATAGGTATCGTCACCGTCTAAAAAGAGAAGAAACGCGCCCGTCGCCTCCTCGATCCCCCGGTTTCGCGCAGCGCCCGCTCCGGCATTCTCCTGATGAATCGCCCGCACGCGGGGATCGCGCTCGGCCGCCTCATCGCAGATGCGCCCGCTTCCGTCCGTTGATCCGTCGTCGATCAGCAGGATTTCAAGCTCTCGGTACGTTTGCTTCGACAGCCGGTCGAGGCAGCCCGGCAGGCGCATTGCCGCATTGTAAACCGGAATAATGACCGAAATCCGTTCCCGTGTAGCGCCTTCCATCAAACGCCTCGCATCCGGTTGATTCGTTCAAAGCCCTTCGAGCCGACGCCCAAACGGTGCAGCCACAGGGTCTTTTTATAACGCGACTCGGTGAGCCGCGCGAGCTTCGGCGCCTCGTCTGAAAGGTAGGTGCGCAGCTCCTCGGCTCTCTTCCGCCCTCTCGCGCGGTCCTCGTCGAACAGAAGGGCGATGTTCATCTGCGTATGGATGATAGCCGCGGTTTTGCGCACCACATATTCCTCCATGATCGGTGTTCCGCGAAAGCCGGTGCAGAACGAGACGCAGCCCTTCAGCACGCGGTCGTGCTGTTCATAGCGGTTGACGTAGTTTTTATAGCTGACGCTCTGGTTTGCATTGCCCACCAGGTATTGGTAGACGTTGTCTTTTCGCACACGAACGCTCTTCGCGCGCGGCGTCGTCAGGAGCAAAAAGAGATAGTCCACGTAGAAGCAGTGCTCCGGCAGCTCGACGGCATACTGCCGGATCAAATCCATTCGAACGTTCATCGAGTGCAGCCGGAAACAGGCGTCGTATTCCGGGCGCTGCACCAGCTCCTCCATCCGGTACACCTCCTTTGCGAAGAGGCTGTCCGGAAAGGAAATCCGCTTTTCTGCGCCGGTGGTCATATCGACCTCGGTCAGCTCGGTGATGACGATGTCCTCCTCCGCCTGCGCCAGCGCCGCAAGCAGCGTGCGAAACGCATCGGTATTAACCCAGTCATCGCCGTCGATGATGCGAAAATATGTGCCGCGTCCCTGCCGCATTCCGACGTTCACGCCCGAGCCGTGGCCGCCGTTTTCTTTGTTGATCACGCGAACGATGCGCGGCCAGCGCGCGGCATAGCTTTCCGCAATTTCCTCCGTTCGATCCTTTGAGCCGTCATTGACGACCAGCACCTCCAGCCGATCATTGAAATCCTCATGGCAAAGCGAGGTCAGCGTGCGGTCGAGGTACGCTTCAACATTGTAGGATGGTACGACTACGGTTAAAATGGGCGTCTGCTCCATCGTTCTTCCTCCTGAATATTTTTGATCCGTCTATTTTCCGCGCCTCAGTACGGAGCGCGCCATTTTTTTCGTCATGCTCAGCCCTTCTCCCGCAAGGGAAAAGCTGGACAGAAACAGCCTCAGAAATCCCTTCGTTCCATAGAAAAACGAAGGCAGCACAAGAAACACAATGCCTTCGGTCAGCAGCGTCGCCAGCGCCGCGCCGCTTACCCCCAATAAGCGAATAAATACATAATTAAGGACGACATTCAGCAAAGCACCAATCACGGAGAAGTCGCGCAGGTACCGGTATCCGTCCTCCGCAAACAGCCAAACCGACCGCGCCGATCCCAGCGCGGAAAACATGCATGCCCAGCTGAGCAGGCACAGCACCGGAACTGCCTCGCGGTAGGCGTGCCCGTACAGAAGCTCAATGATCCACGGCGACAAAACCGTAAAAGCCGCCGCGACGAAGGCGCCGAATGCAAACACTCCGAGCAGCAGCATCCGCACCATTTTCCGATACCGCTCCTCGTCCTTTTCCTTTTGTCCGATGATGATCGGGCGCGCTGATGAAATGAGCGCAAGCGGCACAAAAACCCACGCATGCGCCAGATTCGACGCGGAGTTATAGATCCCGACTGCGGCCTGCCCCACCATGTTGCCCAGCATCAGCTTGTCGGACTGCAGGTATACCGTGATCGCAATCCCCGCAAACATCACGTGCTTGCTCCGTGCAAACAAAGAGCGCATGACCTTTTTCGACAGTTTGAGTGAAAATTTCTTCTTACGTACAAACACGATGCTGACGACAAGAAGGCAGACGAGCGCCTGAATCGAGGACGAGAGCGCAAAGAGCTGTACATCGGCCTGCATCGCCAGAAGCAGGATGCGCCACGCGGAAACCACGGTCGTCGCGATCATGGTCGCGAGCGAGGAATATTTTGACCACAGCTTCGTTTGAAACCATGCATTGATCAGCTCATAAACCGTAAAAACGAGTGAAATCGCCTGCAAATTCGTCACGATCTGGATCAGCGGATCGTTTGGATGCAGCACCCACACGATGAGTTGAATGAGAAAAATGCTGAAGATAGCCGCCATACACCGCAAGAAGAGCGCAGAGCCCATCAGCTCGCCCGCGTCGTCCTTTTCCCGAACCAGATCCGTGAGCAGCACCTCACTGAGCCCCAGCTGGCTGATCGAGGCGAAAAAGGCGACGAACGACGCCCCGTAGGTAATGACCCCATAGTTCTGCGGCCCCAGAAATCGAGCACTGAGCACGCCGACGACGAGCTGAAGGCCCATCGTATAGACCTGCTGCCCTACCAGCCACCCCGTATTCCCGACGAATCTGCGCCGCATTGAGGGCTGTGTCCTACCTGAGCCCGTACTCATCGTTGCTCCTGATTTCTGATTTTTTTATAAGATCCATCTCGCGACCGCTGTAGCCCAGCAAATACCAGGTGACTACCGCGACGAAATTCAGTCCGTACAGCGTCCGTGCTTCAACCACCTCTGCCACTAAAATACCAAACGCCAAAGAGACAGAAATCAGAAGATCCCATGGGAGCAGCATGCCGCCGCGCCATGTCCGCTGCAGGCTGTGCAGCGC
>JAEXCD010000079.1 GCA_023393715.1 Bacillota bacterium | reverse complement strand
CATTAAGTCCTCGAAATTGCCCTGCTTTACTTTCGTCGGATAGGTAAAGGAGCCGAGTACAAAACCGAGCTTCGCATCCTTAGCGGGGATTTCCCCGTCGGACATCGCGCGATCCTTTTCGGACAGCTCCGAAAAGTCGACCGCCTGCACCGAGGCCCACAGCTCCACCTTGTCTTCGCCGAGATCGATTTGCACCGGAACGTCACGAATCGGAAGCACGCTTGCGACATGCGGCAGCTTTTTGAGCTCCTGTATCGTCTTTTTGGTAATCAGGCCCTTCGTCGGCTTAGGACCCGACATTCCCTCCTCGTAATAAGCGGAGGGCGACACCTGGAGCGTCGTGAGACTGTCCAGCTGCGTCAGCCACTTATCCTGTTGTCTTTGAATGCCAAGGCCCAAAGACACCATCGTGATGATCGAGGTCGCGCCGATCACCACACTGAGGATGGTCAGAAGCGTTCTCGATTTGCGGCGAAACAGATTTCTCGCCGCCATCAGGAAAAGATCCCGGCTACGCATCGAGCGTCAACTCCTCATTCTCTTTTTTCTTTTTCCTCCGACGAAGGATCACCCCGACGACAACAGCGACGACCGCTGCTACGGCGAGCCACAAAAGCGGATTGGTGAGCAGCGATCCACCAATCGGTTTTCCCGTCTGCGGATCAATCGGCAGACCCGTTTCCGGGTCGATCGGAAAACCGGTCTTCGGATCAATCATCATCTCATTGTTTCCCTCGGGCGACATTTCCTCCGAAACGTTCACCGTAAACGGAACCTCCTTGCGCTGCTCCTGTCCGGTCGAATCCTCATAGGTGACGACCACCTTTCCCTGAATGGTTCCTCCCTTGCTCGGGATGATTTCCGCCGAATAGTGATCCGAAGCGCCCGGTGCAAAATTTCCGACAAAATAACGCGGCGTCGAATTGACAAACCCTTCGCCCTCGGTCGTAACCATAAAGGTCGAAAGCGTATCCTTGCCCGTGTTGTAAAAATCGAGTTCAATGCTGGCCGGTATACCGACAAACGCCTCGACCGGTTTTATTTCTCCAAAGAGAATTTTCGCCTGCTGTACGACGGAAATGCCGATGATCTCCGTCGCCGTAAATTGATTTCCGTCGGAATCCTCATACTCGAAATTGACGTTCATCGTGTAGTTCTGTGCCGTGGCATTCGGCGCCGTATGCAGAGTGATCGTTTTGGACGTCGATTCCTCCGGCGGAATGGCGTCGATGTAGAACGTATTCGACGAATTGACCGGGCTGAACACCGAGCCCTGATCGGGCTTTCCCTGTGCGGTGCTCGACTGCTCCGCGCCGTTCAGCGTAATCTTGATGTTGCGAACCGAACGCTCCGAATTCGTGTTGTAGAACACGAGATCCATGGTGAAATCCTCGCCCGCCTTCGGCATCGCCGGATTTACCTTGTAATTCGAAATGATCAGCTTTGGCTTGTTCTTTACGTTGGCATCGGTTCCGGAGGCCGTGCCTCCGGCTGCTTCGCCAATATATCCGCTCTCTCCCATATATCCACCGTCTCCCGTATTTTCCTGTGCATTATTTTCCGGCTGCTTCGGCTTGTCCTCTGCCTCCGCAACAAATTTCAGCTTTCCCGCATTCCACGCGTCGACCAGCTTTTGAACCAGCTCCGTCTGCTCCTTCGTCATCTCACTGCGCTTCGCAAGCAGGCTGAAGCTCGTATTCCACTGAAGCGCTTTCGGCGAGGGCGTTCCGTTTGCTCCGATACTCGCTTCCTCGAGTACGAGCCCGACGGGATACGTTCCGCGCGTTAAATTCTGCCTGGCCACCATCGGAAAGCGCAGCGAAACCTCTTCGCCGGGCGCCAGAGAGATGGCGACGGTCTGATCCTTCTCCTTCGGCTCATACGGAGCATTATTCGGCAGCATCAACCGCACCTTCGGCGAACTGATGACTTCCTTCATCGGATTTTTCAGCGTGACGACCACTTCAAAAACCGTTCCCTTTTTGATCTGATTCGCCTCCAGGAAGATCTGCATGTCGTCATTGTCCGTCGCAATCGTATTTGCGCCGACAATCGAGAGCGTCAGCGGCTCCGGCTTCGGCGGATTCTCCTTTGGCATCTCCTGTGAAGAAGACTGAGACGTCTCCGGGTCGCTTTCCGGAGCCGCTTCCGATTGGGACGACTCCGAGCTCTCCTCCGATGACGCGGGGGCCTCGGTTGTCGCGCTCTCCGGTACTGCATTTTCCGACGACGGACCCGGGTTCTCCGAAGACGTCGTTTCTTCGTTCTGCGGCGTTGCTCCGGCTCCGGTCGTCGGTTCGTCCGCATGGGCAATCACCGGACTTACAGACAGGACAAGAGCCAGTAAAAGAGCTCCGGCCTTCCGGATTCTCCTGCTGCGATCCATCCTTTTTGTCTCACTCATGGTACCTCTCCTTGATTTTTTCAATCTCCTCTTCCGTCATCCGGTGATGAACGGTCTCGATGACGCCGTCTCTCATGTGGTATCGTCGATCTGCATAAATGGTCATTTCCTCATCATGCGTGACCATGATCAGCGTCTGATTATGCTCCCGCGCTATTTTGGTGATAAGATCCATGACCTCGAAGCTCGTCGCTGTATCGAGGTTTCCCGTGGGCTCATCTGCAAAAACGATCTTCGGCGTGCTGACAAAGGCTCGCGCAATGGAAACGCGCTGCTGCTGTCCGCCGGACAACTCCATCGGCTTGTGATGCATGCGGTCGCTCAACCCCACGGTGGCAAGCATCTCCTTCGCCAATTTGTCGCGCTGCGCCTTCGGCATCCCCTTCAGGGTCAGCCCAATGCTGACGTTTTCCAGTGCCGTCAGCGTCGGAATCAGATTGTACGACTGAAAAACAAATCCGATGTTCTGGCTGCGAAACGTCGTCACCTGATTCTCATTCAGCTGCTCCAAATGGATCCCGCCGATGACAATCGCTCCCTTTGTCGGCTTCTCAAGCCCGGCCAGCGCATTGAGCAGCGTGGATTTCCCCGAACCCGACGGCCCTAAAAGGCAAACGATCTCGCCCCGCTGAATATCCAGCTCCACGCCCCGAAGTGCCGTAACCCTGTTCGTACCCATTCGGTAGACCTTGTGCAGATCCTGCACCTGAATAAAGGAGCTTTGTGCTTCTCCCATACGCTCCTCCCTTCTTCAATTAATGATCTGATCACATCGAGTATAACAAAAAAACGCAGGATAAATTCTTAAGAATATTTTAATATCTCAAAAAAATATTCTTATTTCGTCCTCTGCCTCCCATTGTAGCGCACGACCAACAAAAGAAGCAATAGCCCGTCGCATCGCATGCTGCTTTCCTTTTCGCCGCCTAAAAAACCGACGACCCGGAGGCCGTCGGTTTCTTTGCTGTTTCATTTTCGTTCAATATCTGCATTTCGGCTATCTCTTGTTGGAGGCGCGCCAGATGTGCAGCTTCTCCGCCTCGGCAATCAACTCATCGCGGAAATCGGGATGGGCAACGGAAATAATCTTTTCCGCGCGCTGCCACGTCGTCGTTCCCTTCAAGTTGACCATGCCGTACTCAGTGACGAGATACTGAATGTTTGCTCTCGTGTCCGTCACAATGCCGCCCGGCGTGACGAATGGGCGCAGTCGGCTCTTTTTTGTTCCGTCCTTGCCTTCAACGACGGAGGACAGACACATAAAACTCTTGCCGCCGTTCGACAGGTATGCGCCGAGAACGAAATCCAGCTGTCCGCCCGCGCCGCTGATGTGACGCGTTCCGGCCGTTTCCGCGGCGACCTGGCCGAAGAGGTCGACTTCAATGGCATTGTTGATGGAAATAAAATTATCATGCTGGGCAATTACGCGCACGTCATTGACGTAGTCGACCGGCGCCGTCATAATTTCGGGATTATTGTTGACAAAATCATACAGCTTTTTGGTGCCCGCGCCAAACGTAAAGACCTGCCGTCCGCGATTCAGATTCTTTTTTGAGCCGTTGATCTTTCCCGCTCTCGAAATATCCACAAAGGCATCGACATACATTTCCGTATGAACGCCCAGATCCTTCAGATCGAAATCCGCGATCATCATTCCGACGGCATTCGGCATGCCGCCGATCCCCAGCTGCAGGCAGGCGCCGTTCGGAATTTCCGGAACGATCAGCCGCGCAACGGCCTGGTCGATTTCGGACGGCGCGCTCGAGCCGAGCTGCGGCAGCGGCGTGGCCTCCGCGCGGACAACGATATCGACGTCGCTGATGTGAATGGTATTACCGAATCCGCCCTGACAAACCGGCATCTCCGGGTTTTCTTCGACAATAATCGTATCGCAGACCTCAAACAGCGCCTCCATTTGCGAGGCCGCAAGTCCGAAGTTGAAATATCCGTGCTCGTCCATTGGCGCTACCTGAATCATCGCGACATCGACGTGCTTGATATTGTCCCGATAGTAGCGTGGCATTTCGGAGTAGCGCAGCACGTGGTAAAAGCCGAGTCCCTGCTCAACCAGCTTGCGCTCAATTCCGCTGCAATGCCAGGAATTCCATGTCACGCGACCCGGCGCGTCGGAAATCTGCATGACCTCCATCGGCTGCATTGCGACGCCGCCGCGGAAATTCAGATCCGTCAGCTCCTTTTCGCTCCGCAGGCGCTCGGCCAGCGCGTGATCCAAGGCAACGGGATGCGTCGCACAAAAACCGTAATCGACCCAGTCGCCCGACTTGACGACTTTAACGGCTTCCTGAGGTGTTCTCAACTTCTGCTGATACAGTTCCTGATACATGGTGTAAGCCCTTTCCAGAAATAAAATGTAAGTCACCGATCTTTTTTTGATCGCCATGCCCGTCGGACGGGTACGCCAAAGACGCCAATTTCAGATCGCTCCTATCATGCCACAAGTGAACGGTAAATTCAAATGCCGCGCCGCTCCTGCCTCACCGCCCTGCCGTACGGAATAAAGAGCCAGCCTCCGTTTTTCCTTTCGTTACAGGAGCGCCTCAATCGCCTCCTCCAGCTGCTCGGGACGATAGGCCGGTGAAAAACGCTCGACGACACGACCCTCTCGGTCGATCAGAAACTTGCCGAAATTCCACTTGATATCGCCCGGCTTGGCGAACGGCTTGAGCAGGCGAACCTTCTTTTCAAAGGCGCGCGCATCTTCATCGCCAAAATCCTCCGGCTTCTGCTCCTTTAACCACTGATAGAG
>JAEXCD010000075.1 GCA_023393715.1 Bacillota bacterium | reverse complement strand
GCCACAGACAAAGATATCGACCATTCGCCGCGCGCTGAAAACCATCATCATGGAAAACTCCGACGAGGACAATCGCGTCTCTTTGGCCAATTTGGGAAATCAGCTCGCAAAACGCTTCTCGGATTTTGATGTTCGAAATTACGGCCACAAGAAGCTGACGAGCTTTGTCGAATCTCTGGGCGACTTCGAGATTGAACGCTTCCCCCTGCCGGGAGACGGAAAGGTACAGCAGATTTTTGTACGCATTAAGGAAAAGGCCCCCGCCGATTTGTAGGACGTAGTAAGGAGTTATTTATGATTTATACGGTCACGCTCAATCCCTCCCTTGATTTTCACTCGGAGCTCAGCGAGCTGCGAAGAGGGCGCATCAATTATTCCAGCGAGGATCACATGTATGCCGGAGGACGCGCCATCAACGTCTCCCGCGTACTGCGCATTTTAGGCCTGCCGACGATGGCCACGGGCTTTCTCGGCGGCAAAACCGGCGCCTTCATCGAAGAAGAGCTCGATCGCTGCGACATCCCCAACGATTTTGTCCACGTCGAAGGAATGACGCGCATCAACCTCAACCTCTTCGCCGATCACGTCGAAACGCGGATTATCGGAGCCGGCCCGAACATCTCCATCAACGAAATCAACGAGCTGATGTACTACATTTCACGCGTTCGCGAGGGTGATTTTGTCATCATGGGCGGGTCTCTGCCCCCCAACGTTTCGAGCAACGTCTACGATCGGATCATCGAAATCTGTATTGTCAACAAAGCGCAGTTTATTCCGATTATTCCGACCGACCTGCTGTTCCACGTATTTCCCAAGAAGCCGCTCATCGTCGCGCCGACGCTCGTAGAGCTTTCGTCGATTTTCGATGTGCGCCTCACCTCGCTTGAGGAGGCCATCCCCTATGCGATGAAGTGCGTCGAAGCCGGCGCGCAGAATATCATCGTATCCTCCGATCGCCTCGGCTCGATTTTAGTAACCTCGGACGGGCAGGTTCTCCAGGCCTCCGGCCCCGATGGTGCAATCATCAGCTCGACTTCGACAAATGTTTCGCTGATCGCCGGCTTTATCGGCAGCTACATGCGCACAAACGATCCGGTTCAATCCTTCCGTCACGGCCAGGCGGCTTCCAACGCGGCGCATCTGTCCCGGGCGCTGCCGACGAGAGAACAGATCGACGACGCCTACCGGGCTGTCGAGGTCCTGCCCCTGAGCTAAGCGGCTTATAAAAAACAGCGCGACGTATAAAAAGAGTACTCCGCACGACCGTATTTGAACGGACCTCCTTACGTTAGATTCCTGATCTAACGTTCGGGGGCAGTTTAATTCGTTCGGAGTACTCTTTTTTCTTATGCCCTTTGTAATGCGAACAGCATCTCTTCTCTTTTGCATTCAGCGCGCAGCCTTACTGTTCCTCTTTGTCGTCCGGTTCCGGCGCTTCCGGCTCATAGTGAACAATGGAGATCCATTTCCCGTCCTTTTGCCGTATCTTTCGAATCCGTTTGTCGAACGCTACGCGCGTCAGCCAGACGATCCGCCGACAGCCCTGACACTCCAGCTTGATGTCCACGCCCGTCCGCAGAATTTTCCACTCATTTGCGCCGCAGGGGTGTCCTTTTTTTAACGTGATCAAATCGCCGACTACATACTTGCTCATGCCGCTCGTCCCTATTCATTCATTCGGTACGCATTACTGCGCTCCAGCTCACTCACCATTTCCATTCGTACGAGGCGCGCCGCGGCCCACTGCTCGCCCGGTACGGTCTCGCAGCCGATGCCGATCCGGTATCCCCGCACGCCCGTATCCTCCACGCCGAGCCAACGGGGCAGCTCCGTAAAATGAATCCCGCTCTCGGAGCAGCGCGCGGCCACGCGCTCAACCATTCCCTTCGCCTCCTCCGGCAGAATGGAATAGGGCACTTCGACCTGCACATCCGCGCGCAGATTCCGTTTTTGATAATTGCTGACTACCTTGATCTGCGAATTCGGAATCGAATGCAGCACACCCGAATAGCTTTCAATCACCGTGCGGCGCATGCCGATTTCACGGACCCGCCCCTCGACATCGCCGAGACGAATCCAGTCGCCGATGTTAAACTGATCCTCCATTAAAATAAACCAACCGGTGATGACGTCCGCAATCACCGACTGCGCGCCAAAGGCCAACGCGATGCCGCCGACGCCGGCCGTCGCCAGCAGAGAGACCGGATGAACGCCGAACAGCTCCAGAACGATGAGGAGCGCCAGCAGGAAGAATACGACGCGCAGAGCATTCCGAGCCACTACAAAAAGCGTATCCTGCTTTTTCTTCGCCATATTGAACAGCCGGCGTTTTTCAAAATTTTTCAACAAATGCAGCATCACTTGCTTTGCTGCCCAAAGGAGCAGAATCGAAAGCACCGCCAACAGTATTTTTCCCGCCAGCGTCCACGCTCCCTCTTCCGTCCATATCCATTTCAGTATCTTGCCCGTAGCACGCCTCCTTTCTCCGCCGTGTCCGGCAAGGTTCACCGCGCCCGGTAGATCTCTTCGACGCCGTCGTCAAAAACCAGACTTACGGAGCCCTGCGCATTGACCAGGACATCGCGGACTCGCGCGATATTTTGCATTTTCAGCGTTTTTCCCTCCTGAAGCCCGAATTCGTTATCCGCAATGACCAGCAGATCCGCGCCATGCAAAATCACGCGATTCGCGTCAAACGTCAACGACAGCTTTGTATGCTCCACGCCGGCCGCATCATAGATCTTGAGCTCGCGCTCCGCGATCACGCCGACTCTTCCCGCTCCGAAGGACACGTCCTTTGCCTCGCCGAGCGGTACGCGCACACAGAGCTTTACCGTATCCAGAAAATACAGATTATCATCGGTTCGAATCACCAGATGGGTCTCGTCAATCCACCGTACCTCGCGGAACAGCTCATTTCCCGAGGTAATCCGATAAAGAAGCTGCGGGCCCTGATACAAAGACAGCCGGGATTTCGTGCTGCCTGCCGTCCCTGTCTCCGATGCTCCTTCCGTGTTTTCCGATTTCTGATTTTTCGTCTGAAACGCCTTATCGGGCAGCGGCAGCAGCTCGTCCAGCTGCAGATCGCCTTCTTCCAAAACCGTCAGCTTTTCCCCTTTGGCGAGGATGGCGTCGCACCCCTGCGCCGTATGAGAAAAAGCGTATCCATCCCGTTCTCCCGGGTGCGCGCGCAGCACCTCGCCCAGCTCACTGTAAATCGTACTGCCATGTGCGGTAAATACCGCGATTGCTCCCTCCTCGTACGCAGCGCCGAGCAGCGCCCCGTCTTCGATCGACCAGCTCTTTTCCCCGCTCTGGGCGTTCAATCCAACGAGCTGAACCTCCGGGTCGACCAGAAATACCGTCTGCCGCCCGTAAATCACCTGTGTGTGCTGCGACGCGAGCTCAACCGAAAACCGCTCTTTTCGATTTCGTTCAATCGCATGAAGCGAACCGTCTTCGATATAGTACAGAAGGCCGTTCTCAAAATGCAAGCTCTTCCATTGAGGCGGGATGGTCATTGAGATGCGGTCATTGGCTCCGGAAAGACTGCGCAAAAGCCACTCCAGAAGCAAAAAGATTACGACGGCGCCCGCAAGCAGCACGGCCTTTTGCCGGCCGCTCATCGGCTGTTTTTTCGCCGGCGCTGTATTATTCGAGCGCTTCTGCGCTCCGCGCCCGCTTCCCCGGCGCATGGGCTCCCTGGTCGCGCCCTTTGGCCTCGGCGCGAGGCGCACCTTTTCGCGAAGCACATCCGGCGAAGCCGTTCCGCGCTCCTCCGACAAATCCGGTTGCTCCGCCGCCGGCTCTTCGGGCGCATACGGCTCCACGGCGGATTCCTCTGCGGCGCCTTCCGTCGGGCTCATCTCCTCCGAGGACACCTCACCGTCCGCCTCCTCGGGCGCAATGCATTCGGAGACGCCCTCTTCCCCGGGCGTCTCCGTCCGAGGCGCCCTCGCTTCCGGCTGCTTCGGACTCTCCGATTCCGCCGAATCGTTTTTTCCGGTTTGTTGTCTGATTGGCTCATTCTGTTCCGTCATGTCGCTCTCCTGATTCCTGTGTTTGGAATATCACTCTAAGTATAACACAAGCACCCCTGCCGTTTTTCACCGTATCCAAAAAAGCACCGGCGCCCAAAGGGCGCCGGTGCTTTTCGCGAAACAGACGGATCCCATCCGTTTGACTCGATTAGTAGGTCTCGACAAACAGCTCAAAGTATTCCTGCGGGTGTGCGCATGCCGGACACAGCTTCGGTGCGGTCTTGCCCGTGTGGATGTATCCGCAGTTGTTGCACTTCCAGCGAAGCTCCTCTTCGCGCTCAAATACGCGGTTGTTCTCGATGTTTGCGAGCAGCTTCAGGAAGCGCGTCTCGTGCGCCAGCTCGGCGTCGGCGATTCTGCGCCATACGACAGCGATCTCCTTGAAGCCCTCTTCCTCGGCAATGCGCGCGAACTCCGGATACATATCGGAATGCTCCTCGTGCTCACCGTGTGCGGCGCCCAGCAGGTTTTTCTTCGTGTCGGCATACACCACCGGGAATCCGGCGTTCACCTGGATGACCTCCTCCGGCTCATAGGCCTCGCGAAGAAACTTGTAGAAACGCTTTGCGTGCTCCCGCTCATTGCGCGCGGTCTCCTCAAAGACGTTTTGAATCTGAACATAACCTTCCTTCTTTGCCTGCGACGCGGCATATGTATAACGCAAATTCGCTTGGCTTTCTCCCGCAAAGGACGCCATAAGATTCAGTGCCGTTCTGCTTCCTTTTAATTCCATCTTTTTTCCTCCTCTTTCAATATTTTTATTTTAGATTCATTCTAATTATGAAGAAATCTATGCCGTTTGTCAATGCCTCTGACGGCCGAAATGGATAAAGGAAACTAAAAAACGTGTATTTTAGCTGCGTTGTTTTCTAAGGGTAACTTCCTGTTTCCGCAGATTCCTCCCATGTTCAAAAAATATTTTTTAGAAAAATTTATTCTGTATCCGGCAACATTTTTTGAATCGTGATACGTGCCTGCTGAATGCGCTTGTTCTCGACCTGCAGCACCTGGATCTTCAGCCCCTCGTATTCGATATAGGGTTTTTCGTCCTCCTTTGGTATGCGGCCGAGCAGGAACATAATCAGGCCGCCCAGTGTATCGTAATCCTCGCTCTCCTCGTCGATGTGCGCGCCCGTATTGCTGTTCAATTCACGAATCGACAGCGTGCCGCGAACCAAAAACGTCTCCTCGTCGATCTTTTCCAGCTCGGGCTCATCCTGATCGTATTCATCGTCGATATCTCCGACAATTTCCTCGATCAGATCCTCCATTGTGACGATGCCGGAGAATCCGCCGTATTCATCGATGAGGATCGCCATGTGCCGGTTATCGTCCTGCAATTCATTGAATAATTCGTTGATGTTTTTTCGTTCGGGAACGAAATAGGCCGGGCGGAGGATGCTCCGCAGATCCACATGCTCAAAGCCCTGCCGATAGCTCGCCAGAAGATAGTCCTTGATGTACAGGATGCCGATAATGTTGTCGACATCCTCCTCATAGACGGGGATACGCGAATATTTAAGCGTCAGCATCTCCTCGATAAATTCCTGATGCGCATCGTTGACGTCGATACAGAACACCTCCGTCCGCGGCGTCATAATTTCTTCGGCGTACTTATCGTCAAATGTGATGATGGAATTGATCATTTCGCTTTCGACCGTATTAATCAGCCCCTGGCTCTGTCCCACCTGCACCAGCGATTTGATATCGTTCAGCGTCACCTTTTCTTCGACATCGGTAATGTGAATGCCGAGTAACCGGAGGACGCCGTTGGTCACGTTGGTCAAAAAGCTGACTATGGGCTTCAGTACCGTCGCCGCGAACGAGAGAATATGGATGGAGCCATAGGCAAACCGGACGGCATTTTGCAGTGCGACTCGTTTGGGAATCAATTCGCCAAACACGATCGTAAATAAGGACAGGCCCAGCGTAATCAAAACAGACGCAATCATCTGCGCACTGGGAATATGAAGGGAGCTGAGCCACTCGCCAAAGCCAACGGCAATACCGGTTGCCGCAGCGGCAGAGTTAAAAAAGCCGGCCAATGTAATGCAAATCTGAATGGTAGAAAGAAAACGAGAGGGATCCTCTAAAAGAGCAAGAATTTTCCTGGATTTTACATCACCCGATTCCGCCCGTTCACGCAAATGGGCGTCATCCAGCGACACCATCGCCATTTCGGATGCCGCAAAAAAAGCATTGATCAACGTTAACAGTAAAATAATTACAAACTGTATCAGTACATTCGGCCCCGCTCCGGGGTCGGCTGCTTGCGCTACTTGCGCTGAGTCCATTCTTTCCTCCTAACTTCCTCTGACGAATGCGCGCCCGTACCATCGCGCCGCGCGCATTCGCCGATGTTCTGACTCCCAGTGTATCATAGTCTTGCCGAATGATACAAACACGCCCTTTAGAAGAAGAGGTAGTACAGTCCCACCACCAGCGCCAACGCAATGCGGTAATAGCCGAAAATGCGGAAATCATGCCGGTGAATGAACTGTAAAAACTTCTGAATGACGACATACGCAACGAGGAACGAAACCACAAAGCCCAGAAGAATCAGCAGCCACTGTCCCATACTGAAGCCGCCCAGATTCTTAAGCACCTTGAGGAATGTCGCTCCCAGCATCGTGGGAATGGCGAGGTAGAAGCTGAACTCGGCGGCGGCCACCCGGCTTGCTCCCAGCAGCATCGCACCGATAATCGTTGCCGCGGAACGCGACGTTCCCGGCACCATGGCGAGGCACTGGAACAGACCGATCAAAAAGGCCGTTCGGTAGGTAAGATCGTCGGCTGTCGGAAAACGGAACGTCTTTCGACCGGCGTTTCGTCCCTCGAGCTGCAGAATCACGACGCCATAGATCAAAAGCATGGCAATGACGACGGGCGCATTCATCAGATGCGCGTCAATAAAATCATCGAACAAAAGACCCAGAACGACGGCCGGCAGCACACCCACGATAACTTTTCCCCAAAGCTGCATCGTGCTGCGGTCGTAGTGCGTAAGGCGGTAATAGAAGCGCGTCTGGGTGTTCCATTCGTCGTATCGCGCCGGAAGCGCCCGCGCGGTTCTGGATCGGTCGAACGGATTCAGCTTGTGAAAAAAGACCACCACGACCGACAAAATCGCGCCGAGCTGAATAATAATATTGAAGGCATTGGCAAAATGAGCCGGCTCCAACTGAACGAATTCATTGAACAAAATCAGATGCCCTGTCGAACTGATCGGCAAAAATTCCGTAATTCCTTCCACGAAGGAAAGTAACAGTACCTTTAAAATGTCCATGGTTTCTCCTCGTAAAACTCCAGAAAGCTGTGCTTCTTTCCTTCATAGGTAATCCCCAGAATCGCATCCAGCGCGACATTTTCTCCGCTTCGGAAAATCGACTTATCTACGTTGGGGTTTGTCTTTTTCAGCTCGGCGATCAGCTCCTTGATCTGCCGCCGCTTGGAGCCTTCCTTTCGCTTCGTCACGACACAGGCACAGTCGAGCGCCTGCAGACCGGCAAAATCGCGCCAATCCACAATCGTCTTTTCTTCCACGTAATAAAGCGGTCGAATGAGCTCCATCCCCTTAAAATTCTGCGATTTCAGCTTCGGCACCATATTTTTGTAGTTGGCCGACCACAGCACATTGAGCAGCGTCGTCTCGATGACGTCGTTAAAATGATGCCCCAGAGCGATTTTATTGCACCCCAGCTCCTGCGCCTTGGAATACAAAAACCCGCGCCGCATCCGCGCGCACAGGTAACAGGGCGTGCTGCTCGAAATCGTCTCGGCCACCTCAAAGACATCGGAATCAAAAATCGTGACCGGAATATTCAGCCAGGCACAGTTAAATTCCAGAAGTCGGCGATTTTCCGATGCATAACCGGGGTCCATCGAAAGGTAGACAACCTCGAACGGATAGTCCGTATACCGATGCAGCGCCTGAAACGCCTTGGCTAAGAACAGGCTGTCCTTGCCGCCGGAAATCGCGACGGCCACCTTGTCTCCGGGCTTCAGCAGCGCATAATCCGTCAGCGCCTTCGTAAATTTCGAAAAGCCGCGATTTCGAAAGCGCTTTTGAATCGCCTGTTCGATTTCGCGGAGCGAACGCAGGTTCTGCCCCCATCTCGCATACTCCTCCGGAAAGCGCTGTCGCACCGTCCGCTCGTGCGCGCCGTACTCCGCGGAGCGCAGTTCGGTTATATCGTCCTTTTCCGGTGCGGAAAAAGGCTCCTCCAGCTCATTTTTTTCTTCGTATTTCTGTTTCATCTCATATCCCTGTCTGCTGTCCTGTGCTCTGCCGTCCTGTGCGCTCCGCCGGGGGCGGCGCTATTTGTGATAGGGCTCGTTTTTCAAAATCCGAAAGCCTCTGTAGATCTGCTCGACTAAAACAAGCCGCATCAGCTGATGCGGAAAGGTCATCTCGGAAAAGGAGAGCCGGGCCGCCGCACGCCGCTTCAGCTCCTCACTCAGCCCATCGGAGCCGCCGATGACAAATGTGACGGCTCCGCCGCCTTCCACGGCCCACCGCTCCAGCGAGTGCGCGAAGGCAACACTGTCCATGCTGCGTCCCTCGACGCACAGGCAGACCAAAGCCGTCTCCTTCGGCAGCTCGCGGAAAAGGCGCTCCCCTTCCCGCTCCATCGCCTGACGAATCTGCGCCGGCGAAGCGTTGAGCGGCAGCTTTTCCTCGGAAATCTCCCGGATTGTCAACCGGCAATAGCTGCCGAGCCGCTTCGCATATTCCGCGACGCCCTCCCGAAGATATTTTTCCTTGAGCGTTCCCACGCACAAAATCTGAATATTCACGCAAATACTCCCTGGAGGACGATCTCCCGTTCCGGCCTTTTTCGGCAGGAAAACAGCGGCGACGGCGAAAAACGGGGCGCAACGACGATCGTCTGGTCCCGTCGGGGATCCATGCCGTTCTCCTCCAGAATCGCGACGACGGTATGCAGGCAGATCACCGGCGTATTGTTTTCTTCACTCAGATGCGCCAAAAGCACAATTTCTCCCTGACCGCGCAGCAGCTCCGTCAGGGCCTGCGCCGACTGCACGTTGGACATATGTCCCAAATTGGACAGGATGCGCTCCTGCAGCTTCTGCGGGTACCGTCCATGGCGCAGCATCTGCACGTCGTGATTGGCTTCTATATAATATATCTGGGAATCCGATACGGCCCGCAGCATCCGGTCATCGATATATCCGGTGTCGGTTAAAACGGACACCTTTTCTTCGCCTTCGTAAAAGCTGTATCCGACCGGCTGCGCGGCATCGTGATGCGTCGAAAAGGGATGGACCTCGATGTCCCGGAACGAGAACGGTTTTTCGGGCGAAAAGCATCGCCGATGCGCCTGCGTGATCGCGCCAACGCGCCGGTCCATCGCCGCCCAGGTTCCGTCGCTTGCAAAGACCGGAATCCGATACCGTCTGCTCAGCACACCGACGCCCTTGATATGATCGGCGTGTTCATGCGTCACAAAAATGGCATCCAGCTGAAACGGATTGATCCCGCAGCCCTTCATCAGCTGCTCTAACTGTTTTCCGCTATACCCCGCATCGATCAGAATGCGGCTTTTCTCCGTTTCCAGATAGACACAGTTTCCACTCGATCCGGAGGTGATTGAACAAATTTTCATACGCTCCTCCTTCGTGCTATTCTACCACACTCTCTCCATCTGAACAGTGCTTCTTGAATCGCTTCTCCCCGACGGCCGGAGCTCACCAAAGTCGAGGAGTTAAGCGCACGAACGAACACACCTCTACCCGACGACCGGAGCATGCCTCTTTGCCCCTCGGTTCGATGCGAAATCCGACGTAAAACAGACGTAAATATTAAGAGAATATTAATGTGGAAGGGATTGAAATTTCGCACGCTCTTGTTGTAGGATTAAAAAGAGCATTTCTAAGGAGGATATCGTGGATATTGTTCTGATTTCAGCGATTGCTTGGGCTGTCGCCCAGTTTACAAAGCTTACACTGAGCTACATAGAACATCGTAAATTTGACTGGAGCCTGATCACCTCTTCCGGCGGTTTCCCAAGCGCGCATTCGGCGTTCGTCACCTGTCTGGTGACGCAGATCGGCTTTGTCGAGGGCTTTCGCACGAGTATTTTTGCGCTGGCGATCGGCTTCTGGTCCGTCGTCATCTATGACAGCTTTAATGTCCGTCGCGCCGTGGGCATTCAGGCTCAAACGCTCAATCGTATCGGTGAGGGCTTTTCCGAGACCACCGGTGAGCCGTACACCCCCATTAAGGAGATTCTGGGACACACCCCCTTTCAGGTGCTGTGCGGCATTTTACTCGGCGTCTTTATCGCCCTGATGCGCATTCAGTTCCTTCCGTTTCTTCTTACGCGCCTGCCGATGATTTGACGGAAGCGCCGAACGGAATACGGCAGGGCCGCTGGTGCTCCCTGTTTTCCGGATTCCGTTGTTTTCTGCAAAAAAAGCGGTATAATAGCCCTATCAGGGGAGTAGCTTATAAGTACGGTGTCGTCATTTCGGCCGTGGCCCGGCATCGTTTCTTCGCAATGAGAAGGTAGCAAGACCTGGGAGAAGGAGTTCCTTTCACCCAGGTTCTTTTTATTGAAGGCAACCCGAGAATACACCTTTAGGAGGAACGCTATGGAGTGGTACCAGAAAACGCCCGGCGAGCTTGAGGAGGAACTGCAAACAAGCTTGTGCGATGGCCTGAGTTCGGAGGAAGCAGCCGCCCGACTCAGGAAATACGGCGAAAACAAATTGGAGGAGGCGAAAAAGAAGCCCTTCTCGCAAAAACTGATCGAACAGTTCAAAGACCCCATGGTCATCATTTTGATCATCGCCGCAATACTCTCCGCCGTAACCGGCGAGCTCGTCGAGACGATCATCATTTTGTCCATCGTCGTCGTCAACGCAATCATGTCCATCTTACAGGAGGGCAAAGCGGAGGACTCCGTTGCCGCGCTGCAAAAAATGAGCTCGCCCAACGCCAAGGCGCTGCGCGATGGCGCCTGGACCAGCGTAAAGTCCGCCGAGCTCGTCCCCGGCGATGTCATTCTCTTGGAAACCGGCGATATCGTTCCGGCAGATCTGCGCCTCACCGAATCATCCAACCTGAAAATCGACGAATCCTCCTTTACAGGCGAATCGGTAGCCGTCGAAAAGAATGCCGCCGCGCAGTATAACTGCGAAAAAGGAATCGGCGACCGCGCAAACTATGCCTATTCCTCGACCATCGTCACCTACGGTCACGGCGCCGGCATCGTGACCGATACCGGCGTCCGAACAGAAATCGGTAAAATTGCCGCCACGATTTCCAGCTATGACGACGAGGAAACGCCGCTTCAGCGGAAGTTAGGCGTTCTGTCCAAGCAGCTGGGCTTTTTGGTCGTCATCGTCGCTGTCTTCGTTTTCATCCTCGGTCTGATCGCGCGCGATCCGATCCTCGAGATTTTTATGACGGCCATTTCCCTTGCCGTCGCCGCCATCCCGGAGGGCATGACGGCCGTTGTTACCATCGTCCTCTCAATGGGCATGAATCGCATGGCCAATCGAAATGCCATCGTCAAAAAGCTGCTTTCCGTCGAAACGCTCGGCACGACGACGGTGATTTGCTCCGATAAGACGGGGACCCTGACGCAGAACGAAATGACCGTCACGCGCATCTACCTCGACGAAAAGACACTTCAGGTCAGCGGGACCGGCTACGCCCCTGAAGGAACCATCACGGAAAACGGGCAGGAGCCGGACGAACAGACGACCCTCGCGCTCCAAACGCTGGCCGCCATCGCGGCGCTCGCAAATGACGCCCGAATCACCATCGAAAATCAAACCCATAGCTGCATCGGCGACCCGACGGAGGGCGCGCTGATCACGATGGCCATGAAGGCCGGTCTGTCGAAGGAAACCCTGAACGAAAATATGCCCCGCATCAGTGAGATTCCGTTCGATTCGGATCGGAAAATGATGACGACCTTCCATCAAAACTTCGCGGAAGGAAAGATCGCCTCGCTGACAAAGGGCGCCCCGGATCTCGTCATTCAGCACTGCGACTACATCCTGCTGAACAACGAAGTTGTTCCTTTCACGGAGGAAAAGAAAAAGCAGACGCTGAAAAAGAATTCCGAATTTGCACAGCAGGCGCTCCGCTGCCTGGCTTACGCGTACCGCGTTTTTGATGCGCTTCCGGACAAAAACATCCAGACACCGGAGCATATTGAACGCGGCATGATCTTTGTCGGCCTCAGCGGCATGATCGATCCGCCGAGACCCGAGGCCAAAGCCGCCATCGAAAAATGCAAGACGGCCGGTATCACGACCATCATGATCACCGGGGATTATCTGGAGACCGCTTACGCCATCGGCCATGAGCTGGGCATTGCAGACCGTCCGGAGCAGGCGATGATGGGCGCAGAGCTTAATTCCATGACGCCGCAGGAGATTCAGCTTATCGTCAGGGAAAAGCGCATTTTCGCCCGCGTCTCTCCGGAAAACAAGGTACAGATCGTCGATGCGCTGAAAGCCAACGAAGAAATCGCCGCGATGACCGGTGACGGCGTGAACGACGCGCCCGCCATCAAGCGCGCGGACATCGGCATCTCCATGGGCATCACCGGCACGGATGTCGCCAAAAATACGGCCGAGGTTATCCTCACGGATGATAATTTCGCAACGATTGTCGATGCCGTGGAGGAAGGA
>JAEXCD010000056.1 GCA_023393715.1 Bacillota bacterium | reverse complement strand
ATGAACGGCCGGTGCATCAGGCGTCGTGGCAGGAGAATCACAATCAGATCTATGCGCTATTCTCCGATCGCTCCCGGATCTCCCTGACGATTCTTTCCTTGGAGGAATTGGAGGAGTTGCTGCGGCGGGATACGCTGTGCGAGGTGCTTTTAGACAAGGATGCCCGGTATGGAGCCCGGCCCAAGCCGACGGATTTATCCCACCGGACGCGAAAACCGGAGGAGCGGGAATACCGTCTGTGGTGTGACCGTTTCTTTTATGAGGTCGTCGACGCCGCAATGTCGCTTGAGCAGGATGAGATGATTCCGGCGCAGTTTGCGCTGGCGCGTGCGCGGAGGTGGCTGTTGCGCATGACCGAAGCAGGCGCGGCTTCCACCGCCGATTTCTCAATCAACTTGGGCGTGGACGGCAAAAATCTGAAGGCGTATTTGGACGCGAGCTGCTATGAGCATTTCCTCAATGCGTTTGCCTTTTCCAAAATGGATTCGATATGGAATTCTCTTTTTCAATCCTGCGTACTCTTTCGCAAGATGGGTCTTTTGGTCGGTGAAAAGTGCGGATACGAATATCCGAAAAGAGCAGATGTGGAGATTTTGCAGATGCTTCGACAGATATGGGAGGAGAGACATTGAAAAAGTGGATGAAACTGGCATCGCCGCTGTTGGCGGTGCTACTTATGCTCACGCCGGTCTGTGCGGTGCACGCGGCGGAGGACGATTCCGTTCGGGAGCACTTTACCTACTACAATGAGGTTCCCGTTCTCTTGATTGCGGACCAGAGCTCGGGGAAAATTCTGCTGGAAAAAAACATCGACCAGGATTATCCGATTGCATCGATGTCGAAGCTGATGACGTACTATGTCGTCAAATCGGCAATCCGGGACGGGAAAATCAGCCTGAAGGATCAGGTGTTGATCTCGAAGCAGGCGGCGGAGCTCAACGTTTCCGAGTATTCCAATTATGGCCTGAAGCTTGGCGAGCGAATCACGGTGGAGGATCTGCTCAAGGGGCTGATGGTCGTTTCGGGCAATGATGCGGCGGAAGCTCTGGCGGAGCACGTTGCAGGGACGAAAAGCGCCTTTGCGGCGATGATGAACGACGCTGCGGCAAAGATGGAGCTGACCAGGTCGTCCTTTGTCAATCCGCACGGATTGACCGAAAACGGGAAAATGAACCGGATGTCGGCCCGGGATATGTGTACGTTGGCACGTACCATCGTCGACGAGTTTCCGGAAGTGCTCGAATATTCCAAAATTAAGACGATTGATGAGCCGGGCAGAGGATATCGGGAGGATTCGACCTTATCGACCAGCTTTGGCGATCTTGCAGGGCTGGACGGTCTGAAAACCGGCTTTACGGATGAGGCAGGCTACTGCTTTACGGGCACGGTGGACATCTCCAAGATCGATCCGGCGCTCAATTACCGCATTGTCACGGTGGTGATGGGCTGTGCATACCAGGACGTCCGCTGGCGCACGCAAAAGGAGCTGATCGACTACACGGTGGGCAGCTTCCGCTACCGGCAGCTCGTCGACGAGAACGTTCCGATTGTAAAGTATGAGATGCCCTCCGCACAGGACGGCTCGATCACGCTGTATCCGGCAAAATCCTACAGCACGCTGACCTTCCAGGATGCGTTGTTCGACATCCGCTATGAAATCTTTCCGGACGTCGAGGCGCCGACGCCGCAGAATCATCCCTTTGGCGCGATATACATCTCGCGGGACGGCCAGCCGCTCGAAAAGATCGACATCGTAAGCCGTACTGAGACGAAAAAGGCCTCCGTGGGCGTACGCACACAGCGCGCGTGGGAGAACTTTGTCAACTTCCTTTCCCTTTTGATGGAATAGCATATCCATTCAGCCTTTACTGCACGGCGCGGAGCGGCCGTTCGCCGCTCCGCGTGCCGGTGCGTTTCTCCGTTTGTCATCTGTCGCTATAGCTCAGCCGGATAGAGCGACCGCCTCCTAAGCGGTAGGCCAGAGGTTCAAATCCTCTTAGCGACGCCAAAAGTGCCGAATCCCTGAACACAGGGGCTTCGGCACTTTTTTGTGCTATGGAGCCGCTGTCCGCCGCAGCGACATGATGCGCAAGCGCACCGTAAGGAAGCAACAGGGGCGACAACGGGTTATCTCTTTTCCGGGACCGCGGAGTGAGCCGACTGTTTTTTTGCCGCAGACAGCATCAGCTTGATGCGGTTGAGCTGATTGACCTCGCTCGCTCCGGGGTCGTAATCGACGGCGACGACATTGGCCTGCGGATACAGCTTGCGGAGCGATTTGATGACGCCCTTGCCGACGACGTGGTTCGGGAGGCAGGCGAAGGGCTGAATACAGACGATGTTCGGCGTTCCGTGGGTTATGAGCTCCACCATTTCGCCGGCGAGAAGCCAGCCCTCGCCATAGCGGTTTCCGAGGCTGAGCAGAGGCTTTGCAAGCTCGGCGATATCATAGATCGACAGCGGCGCGCTGAAGCGGCGGCTGTTTTTGAGCGCCGCCTTTGCCGGTCTGCGGAAGTGCTCGAAAAGGGCGATCGCGGCCTTGGACAGGATGGCGGCCGATTTTTTTTCGCCGAGGTATTCGGCTGCGTATTGTGCGCCGTAGAACGAATAGTTGAAGAAGTCGATGAGATCCGGAACGACGACCTCAGCGCCCTCCTTTTCAAGCAGTGCGACGAGGTGGTTGTTTGCAAGCGGCATGTATTTCACCAAAATCTCACCGACAATGCCTACGCGCGGCTTCTGCACGGCTTCATCGAGCGGAAGCGCATCAAAGGCTTCGACCAGATCGCGGCATACGGATTTGTAGCGATAGGGCGTTTTCGGATTGGTCAGCGAATCGATACAGATGGCGCGCCATTTTTGGTGCAGCGCGTCTGCAGCACCCCTGTTTTTTTCGTAAGGGCGCACGCGATAGAGACAGCGCATGAGGAGGTCCCCGTAGATGACGGCGCGGATTGCGTCGTTGAGCAGGGGCAGGGTGATTTTGAGGCCCTCGTTCTTCTCCATGCCGTTGAAGTTCAGTGAAATAACGGGAATATGGCTGACGCCCGCTTTTTTAAGCGCGCGGCGAATAAACGCGACGTAGTTGCTCGCCCGACAGCAGCCGCCGGTCTGTGTAATGGCGATGGCGAGGCGGTCCGTATCGCAGCGGCCGGAGCATACCGCCTCCATGATCTGCCCGACGGCTGTGATGGAGGGATAGCAGGCATCGTTATTGACATAGCGCAGGCCGGTATCGATGGCGCTGCGGTTGTCGTTGTCGAGGACGACGACATTGTATCCGTATTTGCGCAGCACGGGCTCGAGGAGCTCGAAATGAATGGGACTCATTTGCGGTGCGAGGATCGTCCAGCCCGCATCCTTCATCGCCCGGGTAAACTCCACGCGATCATAAGACGCTCTTTGCAGCACGGGATGGATTTTTTTCTTTTTTCGCATTTCCATGGCGGCGATAAGGCTGCGAATGCGGATGCGCACGGCGCCTAAGTTGTTCACCTCGTCGATTTTGAGCAACGTATAGAGCTTGTTTGCGTCGTTCAGGATTTCGCTGACCTGATCCGCGGTGACGGCGTCGAGCCCGCAGCCGAATGAGGTGAGCTGAACGAGCTCGACGTTGGAGTGCCGTGCCGCATATTCGGCGGCGAGATAGAGCCTCGAGTGATACGCCCATTGATCGACGACGCGGAGCGGCCGCGCCGCAGAGTCCTCGAGCGGGATGCTGTCCTCGGTCAGCACGGCAAGGCCGCATGACGCGATAAGCTCCGGAATGCCGTGATTGATTTCCGGGTCGATGTGGTAAGGGCGCCCGGCGAGGATGATGCCGCATTTGCCGGTGCGCTCCAGGTCATCCAGGATTCTTTTTCCCTCGGCGCGGATCTCTGCGCGAGCGCGGAGCTGTTCCGCCCACGCCGCCCGGGCAGCCTCGCGCACGAGCTTTTCGGGAATATTCCATTCCTCACGGCAGAGACGGACGAGGCGGTCGGCGGCGGTTTTCTCACTCGTAAAAGCGATAAAGGGACGGATGTAGCGCACCGCGCCGTCGGTTATCGCCTCCACATTGTTTCGGATATTCTCCGGGGAGGCGATGACGATGGGGCAGTTGTAGTGATTTTGCGCGCCGGAAAGCTCCTGATGCTCGTAGAAAACGCAGGGGTGAAAGATGGTATCAATGCCTTTGTTTATGAGCCATTGAACATGGCCGTGAACCAGCTTTGCCGGATAGCACTCGGATTCCGACGGGATGCTCTCGATGCCCAGCTCATAGATTTCCCGTGAAGAAAAGGGGGATACGACGATGCGAAAGCCCAATTCCGTAAAAAATGTCGCCCAGTAGGGATAGTTTTCGTAGAGATTCAGTACGCGGGGAATGCCGATGACGCCGCGCGTTGCCTCATGCGGCGAAAGAGGGCGGTAACCGAAGATACGCTTGCTTTTGTAGGCCATCATATTCGGCGCGCTTTGAGCTGAGGCGATGTGCCCCGCGCCCTTTTCGCAGCGATTGCCGGTGACGTGGCGGCGTCCGCCGCCGAAATCGGTGACGGTGAGCATGCAGCTGTTCTGACATCGCCCGCAGCGCGTTGCTTCAGAGGTATAGGTCAGGCGGACGAGCGCGTTGAGCGGAAGCATGGAGCTCGCGTCACCGGTGGAACGATCACGCGCGATCAACGCCGCACCAAATGCGCCCATGAGGCCCGAAATATCGGGACAAACCACCTCGGCGCCGATGATGTTTTCAAAGGAGCGCAGCACCGCGATGTTGTGGAACGTTCCGCCCTGCACGACGATGTGTTCGCCGAGCTCCTTCGCATCGGCGAGCTTGATGACCTTGTACAGCGCGTTTTTGATGACGGAATAAGCGAGCCCCGCTGAAATATCGGCAGCAGAGGCGCCCTCCTTCTGCGCCTGCTTGACATTGGAGTTCATAAAAACGGTGCAGCGCGTGCCAAGATCCACGGGGTGTGCGGAGCTCAGGGCTTCCCGTGCAAACTCCTCTGCGGTAAAGCCGAGCGAATTTGCAAAGTTTTCAATGAAGGAACCGCATCCGGACGAGCAGGCCTCGTTGAGCATGATGCTGTCCACTGCGCCGTTGCAGAGCTTAATGCACTTCATATCCTGTCCGCCGATGTCCAGAACGCAGTCGACGTCAGGGACAAAGAATTTGGCCGCGGTGCAGTGCGACATGGTTTCCACTTCGCCGTCATCCAGAGAAAAGGCCGTTTTCAACAGCGCCTCTCCGTAACCGGTCGAGCAGGCGCGGGCAATGGTCGCCTCGCCCGGCAGCCGACTCTGCAGGTCGGATAATGCAAATTTTGCCGTGTCGATGGGATTTCCTCTGTTGCTCGCATAGAAGGACCATAAGAGCTCTCCTTCTTCCCCGATCAGGGCGAGCTTGGTCGTCGTCGAGCCTGCGTCGATACCGAGATAGCATTTTTTCCTGTAGGAGGAGAGATCGCCCTTCGGCACGATCGCGCGGCGATGTCGTTCGATGAACGCGGTCAGATCCTCTTCGTGTTCGAAGAGGGCGGGCAGACGCGGCATTTCAAAGGAGATGGAAACGCCGCCGTCCAGGCGGGCGATCAGCGCGTCCAATGAGATGCACGAACCGCCGTTCAGGGCCGCGCCCATGGCGGCGAACAGATGAGCGTTTTCGGGGTCGACGATCATGTCGCCTGTCAGCTGAAGCGTGCGGATGAAGGCCTTGCGCAGCTCCGGCAGAAAATGCAGCGGGCCGCCCAGAAACGCAACGTGTCCGCGAATCGGCTTGCCGCAGGCCAGACCGGATATCGTTTGATTTACAACGGCCTGAAAAATGGAAGCGGCAAGGTCTGCGGTCGAGGCTCCCTCGTTGATCAGCGGCTGAATATCGGTCTTGGCGAACACGCCGCAGCGAGCGGCAATGGGGTAGATGTGCTGATGGCGAGCCGCTTCGCGGTCCAGACCTTCGGCGTCGGTCTGAAGAAGGGACGCCATTTGGTCGATGAACGCACCCGTTCCTCCGGCGCAAACCCCGTTCATGCGCTCTTCAAGGCCTCCGGTGAAGTATATGATTTTGGCGTCTTCGCCGCCCAGCTCAATCGCGACGTCCGTCTGAGGTACAGCCGCTTGGAGCGCTTCGGCAACCGCGGCAACCTCCTGGATAAATTCGATGTGCAGCGCCCGCCCCAAATTGATTGAGCCGGAGCCGGTGATTTTCAGCCGAAGCGAACAGGAGCCCAGCGTGTTTTTTGCGTTCAGCAGGAGCTCCTTCAGGGTTTCCTGCGTGCGCGCCTGATGCCGTCGATAGTCTGCGAACAGAATATGGCCGTTCGCATCAAGCACGACTAATTTTACGGTTGTGGAGCCGACATCAATGCCGGCACGGTAGGTCTTTTCCATGCAAACCTCAGTCGGGGGAAGTCCCGTCATACATACTTTCCTGTTACGCGGATCCGCTCCCGTCGGATCCCGTCTTTTGCGATGTACTATAATCCTTTCGTGTTTTTTTTACAACCAAAATCGGCCGCTGCGTCACAAACGATACAGGGCAAAAAGAGAACTTTACCGGCTATCTGAAAAAAGAACCGGCAGGCGCGGCAAACGAAGCGGAGTGCGGCGAACCGAGAACGCGGCGAAAAAAATGTTTGAAAATTTGTTTTGCTTTCGCTACAATACAGAACGTAGCGTGTGGCGTATCTGCGTAAATCCAGTTGCAGAGAGCCGGACGCTTTTTTTGCGGAACGGCTTGATAAAGGAAATCGGACCTCAATTTAACAGGAAAATCGTGTAGCAGAAATGCGTAAGTCCGGGTTTTACGGGTCTGCGCATTTTCTTTGTCTTTCCGAAGGAAGGATGGGGTTCTATGGATCATACAAATCGTTTTTTGGGGACAGAGCGTATCGGAAAGCTCATGCGGCAGTACGCCGTCCCCTGTATCATCTCTTTGCTGGCAGGCGCACTGTACAACATCGTCGATCAGATTTTTATTGCCAATGCGAGCTACCTCGGCTCGTACGGCAATGCGGCCAATACCGTTGTGTTTCCGCTCACGGTGGTCGCGCTTGCCTTCGCCGTTTTGATCGGCGACGGGAGCTGCGCCTTTGTCAGCATCTCGCTCGGGCGGAATGCGCGCGAGGAGGCGCATAAATCCGTAGGAAATGCGGTTGTGCTCTGTGTGGCAGGCAGTATTGTACTGACGGCGGCGTACCTGATATTCAGAGAACCGATCCTCGCCCTGTTCGGTGGGACGGTCAATGAGCAAACGCATGTTCTGGCACAGGAGTATTTCTTCTGCATCACGCTGGGCATTCCGTTTTATATGTTCGGTCAGGCCATGAACCCCATTATCCGAAGTGATGGAAGTCCAACATTTGCGATGGCGGCAACGGTTTCGGGCGCTATTGCAAATGTGATTCTCGATCCGATTTTCATTTACGGCTTTCACTGGGGAATGATGGGCGCCGCCGTCGCTACGGTGATGGGGCAGCTGCTTACGGCGGCGTTCTCCCTCTGGTATTTGCGCCATATGAAGGTAGTGGCGCTGAAAAAGAGCAGCTTTCAGCTCGACAGGACGCTGATCCCGAAATTTCTTGTTTTGGGACTTACCAGCTTTCTCGCGCAGATCTCGATGGTCGTATCCATGGCGGCCGTTCAGAATATGTGCATGAAATATGGCGCCAGAGATCCGATTTTCGGGCAGCAGGAATATGCTCAGATTCCCCTTGCGGTGCTCGGTATCGTGATGAAATTTTTCCAGATTGCCATTTCCATCGCCGTTGGGATGGCGGCGGGATGCATTCCGATTGCGGGGTACAACATCGGCGCTGAAAAAACAGATCGGGCAAAGAAGCTGTTCTCCTATTTGCTGCTGGCTGAGGGAATCGTCGGCGTCGCTGCGCTGATTATTGTGGAGGTCTTTCCGCTGCAAATCGCCATGCTGTTTGGCGCCGCAAATGAAAGTGCGTACTATGCAGACTTCACAATCCGGTGCTTCCGCCTGTACCTGTGCCTGATGCCGCTCGCCACTTTGAACAAGGGGACCTTCATTTATTTGCAGGCTCTGGGAAAGGCCTTTGCCTCAACCGCTGTTTCGATGACCCGCGAAATCATTTTCGGGGTGTCGCTTCCCATCATCCTGCCGGCCTTTTTCGGACTGGACGGCCTTCTATGGTCTTTTCCGACGGCAGATTTGCTGACGTTTATTATTGCGATTTTCTTTATACGGCGAACCTACAGCGAGCTTTCCGCGAGCAATACGGAAACGAGAAAGGAGGAAAGAGAACATGATGAACAGAATTATTACAATCAGCCGTGAGTTTGGCAGCGGCGGGCGTACGATCGGCAAAAGAGCTGCCGAACGGCTGGGAATCCCGTGCTACGATTCGGAATTGATTCAAGAGATGGTAAAGGAAACGGGCTTCGCGCCGAATTATGTGCGGGAGGCCGGAGAATATGCCCCCGGAGGCTTCCTGGAGTCCGCCTTTTCCAATCGAGCGTTCGGACCTACAAACGAGGACATCCTTTGGGAGCATCAGTATAAGGTCATTTCGGCGCTTGCCGAAAAGGGGTCGTGTGTGATCGTCGGACGCTGTGCCGACTATATTTTGCAGGATAAGGCGGATTGCCTGAAGGTTTTCATCCATGCGGACATCCGATTCCGGGCGGAGCGCATCGTCAGGGAATACGGCGAACGGAAGCAGTTTCCGGAGGAACGCCTGAAGGACAAGGATAAGCGCCGTGCCGCCTACCATCGCTTCTACACCAATATGAAATGGGGTCATGCGCAGAACTATCATCTGACGTTGGACAGCGGCGTACTGGGGCTGGATAAATGCGTGGACATCATTGCGGAGCTGTTCTGAGTCAAATGAGCCGATTCGCGGCGTCCTAAAAAGCGGCCCGCCTTTTTTGAAGGCGGGCCGCTTTTTAGGAACTCAGCGTGTCAGATAGTCCGACTCGTCTATGGTTTGAATGATGTGCACTACGTCATCATAGCGCGAGGAATTGGATTGAGAACCCAGGCTGCAGATTAAAAATTCCTTTCCGTGCTGCAGATACAGGACGATTAAATCATAATCGCCGGACAGAGAGCCCGTTTTGACGCCCATCACATGCTCATTGTAGTAATCGGAGGACGGATCGAGGAAAACATTCGTGTTTTCCCACGACTGCGAGGAGCCATCCGGCAGCGTGGCAGTATACAGGCTTTGGGAGATCATATCCCGAAACCATGGAAATTCCAAAAGCCGGTCGACAACGGAACGGAGGTCGAAAACCGTGGTTCGCGCATCCATATCATAGCCGCTGGGATCGTACAGGACGGTATCACTATAGCCGCGCTCCCGGAGGTAGTCGTTCAGATGCGCCATAAAAACGCGGATGCGCGCTTCCGTGCTTTCGGCCTCGGGTGCGAGAAGCCCGCCGCAATAATCGGCAACGACGTAAGCGGCGTCATTTCCGGACGGAACCAGCATGGCAGCAAACAGGTTGTGCAAAAAATATTCCTTCGTTTCAATGTCGGCAACCGATGAATCCGCCTTGGTTAATAAGAGGGCGTCCTCGCCGGCGAGAACGATGCTGTTCAAATCTGCGAGGGTCGCGGCGTATTCGATGACAAAGAGCTTCGCCAGACTGGCGGGAAGCCGCAGCTCCTTTTCGTTTTTGGAAATGAACACATCGCCATTGGCGCGATCAATTACGAGCAGCGATTTTCCGTTATAGGTGTTTTGGTGAAGTCCTTCATATAAAAACGAGCGCACGGCATCCTTTTCCTCTCTGAAGTTTTCCAGCTGCATGACCCATGAAATGATACAAGCCCCGATGACTGCGGCGATACTTAGAAAAACAAGGAATATGCCAAAGCGGGGGGTTCTTTTTCTGCGTCTTCGCGACATGAGCGCCTCCAATAAGTATACCGGTCAAAATACGGTTGATCATTTACTTTGCGTAATTGATCGCTAAATAGGCAAACAAGATAAGGCAATTATATTGCGCGGGGAAGTCCCAAACAAGGGACAAAGTTTAAGAAAAGCAAATGATTGTTTTTGTTTTTTTTAAAGATTATTCGCGCGTCAGTTGATCTGTAAGGAAAATATTTACATCGGCGCTGTCGTAGAAAAAAACATCGTCGTTTGGCCTGTTTTTTCGCCTCTGCCCGGCCGCGATTCCTTTGGATTTGTATAATTCGTTTTCCGGGAACTATTTCAAGGTATAAAATTAAAAACTGAGACGCGAACAGGTGTTTTTTTCGGCGCAAATGGGTATGAAGAGCGAGAGAGTCGGCCGACGAATGAAGAGAGGACGTTTTATGAGTGAAGAACTGGGGTATGAAAGCATATGGCATACGCTTGAAGAACGATTTCATCAAACGATGACGCTGCACCTGCGGTGTACATGGGCGGAGATTCTGCAGCGGCTCACCGAAGAGAAGCGGCGTGCAGTCGAATGGATGGAACAAACGGGGGGAGAGCCAAATGTAGTGGAGCTGAACCGTCGACTGGTGTTTGTCGACATGGCGAAGGAAACGCCGACGGGACGGCGCAGTCTCTGCTATGATGAGGAGGCGAGGCAATCGAGGAAATCGAATAAACCGATATCAAGTGCCGCAGGGGAGGCGGAAAGGCACCATCTGCATTTGCTGACGGAAGCCGAATATTTTGAGCTTCAGGAACGCGTCCCCTTTGACCTGAAGACATCGTCTTGGGTTCGGACGCCGGAAGAGCTTCGGAGCCGGGGCGGCGCGCTCTTCTGTGATCGGCGGTACGATCGCGTATTCGTCTATCACAACGGTGCAGAATCCTACTATGCCTCAAGGGGCTTTCGAGGCTATATCGAACTATAACCGAGGAGGGAAGGAATGGATCAGATCGAACGCATTGAAAAAATGGAAGGTATTTTGAATCGCTATCGCGAAAAGCTGGATGGTGCGAACCGTGTCCTGGCGGAGCTGGAGGAGGCGCAGACCGAATACCAGCAGCTGAGAGAGTACTACGGCAGTGAGGAATTTTTTAAGGACACGGAAGACGCGGACACCGGTCGACTCCCGGGAAATGTACCTTGCGGGGTTCTGTCCGGCGATGCGGTCTCGGACCTCATTACAGATCAATTCAATCTGGCGGTTCGGATGCTGGAGCTGTCCTCACAGATACTTCAGAAGCACTAAACGATTCACTCTTCCGTCGTGCCGAATAATCACACAAAAAAAAAAAAACACGCCGTGGGGTAACCGGCATTCTCACTTGAACGCGCCTTCGAAAGCGCGACTCTGGTTACCCCACGGCGTGTTTACATGTTTCTGCTTTGCTGCGATACGCGTTTGTCAAAGCAAGGCTGACGGTCACGCCATGCTCCTGTTCGATAAGCATAGTCAGCTGTTCATCGGTGATTGCTGTGGTTACGAATCCATCCGGACGCTCTTCATCCGATATGGTGTCTTTGTGGTATTTGCGAAGGAGCGCCTTAATGCCCTCACAGTCCTTGATTTCGGCCAGCCGATAGATCATGTGTGTTTCTCCTCCTTGCGGTTTGGGATTTCATTCAGCTTCGCGAACAGCTTTGTCACATACGGAGTATAGAAATTGATAAGTGTACCGTTGCATACGGCGAAAATCAGGGTGCCTTCCCGAATCATATCTATTTTCGTCACGGACAGCAGGCAGATCGTAAGCGTCATCAGAATATAGACAAAATCCAGCCCGATCTTCACGGTTCCGAACCGAACATGCCGGCGCTCCGAAACAAGCACACAGAAGCTCTCCGGCGGGTAATTGGCAAACTCCGAATACCGCACAAAGGTAAAGCCGAGACTGATGAGCAGGATCCCGATCAGCAGAATCACCAGCTTCTGTGGATAGCTCTGCGGATTCAGGCGTTGAAAGAGCGCGAAATCATATCGGAAGTAATTCAGCAGGACCATGTTTAGAAAAACCGGGATCATCTGCATCAGCCGTGTCAGACGGAACTGTCTGCCGAGCATGATTAACTGCAGAATAAAAAACAACCCATACAACAGAAACATGGCGGTTCCGATTTTGATTCCCAGAGCTGCGGCGATGGATGAGCTTGTTCCGGTGGAAGTGGTCTGTCCGAGACCGGCGATAATCCCCAAAGCGGATCCCGCGGTCAGAAGACAGATACCCAGCAGCATTTCAAAGAAACGGATAATAGATATGCGAACGCTGTTTTTTTTCATCATAAAAAGCCTCGTTACAAGTGAGGCGGCGGATCTTCTGCGAAAATCGCCGCCCCCGAATCAGGGATGAAGAGTCATTCGTTGACTTCGGAGAGCTTGCTCTGCCAGATTTCCGAGGCGTCGGTGCCGGCAGGATCAAATACGGGATCTTCAATACCGGCCTTTTTCTGGCGGTCAGATCGTACACATTCATGGTCGGGTTCAGGATGGTCTTTGTGTACAGGAGTTTCGCGTTGGGGCGGATCGCCGCCTTTACCGCGGCAATTCCGGGGAAGCCGATGAAAACCGGAGGAAAATCCGCGCAAAAGAATGGGACGGACAGCCTAAACTGTCCGTCCGCATCCCGAGACCCGCCCCACGTTGTATATCCGTATGAGAAACAGCGTAAGGGCGTGTTTCTTTAGAGGAAGAAGTGCTACTCTTCTTTTGTAGTGCCCTCCTTAGGACAGGTTCTTTTATGCGCGCCTTTCGGCGTCTGCATAGATTCTTTGAATTTCTTCATGGCCTCAAGCTTCCGGATCGCCGCCTCGTGAATGGCCTCCGGTGATGCGTTTTCCGGCGACAGGTCGACGCCGCGAAGCAGCAGATAGCGGCGGATGCCGAACAGGATGGCGATGGACAGGATGCCCAGGAGGATATTGAGATTATCGGGATGCGACACGACCAACCCACGGGAGATTGCATAGATCAGAATCTCGATGACCAGATCCGGCGAGTGGTGAATCAGCATCTTGACAAACTCCAGACCAATGACCAGATTCAAAGCACTGCCCAGGAATAGCGAGAACTCTTTGACGAAATTTTCCTCGGGAGTAAATGCGAAGTGATACAAATTCATCACGAGGTAGACGCCGTCGAGAACCGTCGCGACAATAATGATGCAGGTCACGACGATGATCAGGCCATCCGAGATGCGATTCAGGGTGCTTCGTATCCGATCCATGGAGCCTCCTTTAAGCTGTCAGAAATTCGGTTTGCCAATGACATAGTGTTGTAAAAGGATATAAATAGTCTAACAGAAGATGCCGTTTGTGGGAAGTCGTTTGGACAAATTTTTTTTAGGCATGATCAGGGGATAAACGTAAAAAACGTCCGCTATTTCATGGGCGTGGGAATACGTTTGAAAAAATCGTGGAAAGAAAATGCGAAAGGGCGGCGCAGCGTATGTGATACACTATACGGAAGCTGCGGAAATACCTGCGGCGAGGGAGAAGGGAAAGGAGGGAGAGATGAAAGAAATTGTGCTTGTTGCACCCATTGACGATATTTACCGGAAGGCGCAAAATCTGATTCGCGAAAAGAAGTACGACAATGTGGATGCGGTTCTCGGCAATCTGGAGGAGGGCGTGGACGCCGCGCGGGAGGCGGTGGCTCAGGGGGCGTCGCTCATCATCAGCCGCGGCGGAACGTACCAGCTGATTCGAAAGGCAGTGGACGTGCCCGTCGTCGAGATACGTGTGTCGCTGTACGACATCGTGGAAAGCCTGATCGGCGTGGAGCGCGATACCGGCACAATCGGCATCGTAGGCTACAGCAATGTCGTGGAAAGCAGCGAGGTTCTTCAGAAGCTCCTCCCGATGAAAATTGAAAAGGTGACAATTCGGGAAACGGATGACATTCCGGAGGTGCTTCAAGCATATAAAAAGCGGGGCGTACATACATTTATCGGCGACGGCACATTGACGACGATTGCGGAAAAGCAGGGCAGCGAAACGATTCTCATTACATCCCGGGAGGAAAGCATCGATGCCGCCATTCAGGAGGCGAGGCGGATTCTTCAGGCGAATTGGCTGGAAAAGAAAAGGACGGAGCGCATCCGTACCATTATCGACTTCATGCGGGACGGACTGATCGCCATTGATGAAGAGGGGAAGGTCATCCTGTTCAATCAGGCGGCCGAGGAGATTTTCCGGGTGAAAAAGGAGGAGGTGCTGGGGCGGCAGATACAGGATTCGATTTCGGTCTGCAAGCTGCCCAATCTGCTGCACTCGAACCGGCCGCAGTACGGGCACCTCTTAAATGCAGGCGATACGAAGCTGGTGATCGACCGCATTCCGGTTCTGGTCGACGACAGGCTGGGCGGTGCGGTGGCGACGTTCCAGGCCGTCGACGATTTCCAGAAAATGGAGCACAAAATTCGGCGGCAGCTGGCGGATCGGGGGCTTCACGCTTCGTACCGGCTGTCGGATATTATTTACCGGAGCGAAGCGATGCGGCGATGCATTTTTCATGCGGAGCGGTATGCGATTTATGACGCGCCGACCCTGGTTCTGGGTGAATCCGGCGTCGGGAAGGAGCTGATCTGTCAGGGCATGCACAATGCCAGCGCACGGCGGCGCGAGCCCTTTGTCGCGGTGAACTGTGCGGCGCTGGCGCCCTCGCTGATGGAAAGCGAGCTGTTCGGCTATGCGGAGGGAAGCTTTACCGGAGCGACGCGCTCGGGGAAGGCGGGAATCTTTGAATTAGCGCACCACGGAACGGTATTTCTCGACGAAATCAGCGAATTGCCCTTTGAATTGCAGGGGAAGCTGCTTCGCGTGCTGCAGGAGCATCAGGTGATGCGAATCGGGGATGACAAGATTATTCCGGTCGACGTCAAGGTGATCTGCGCCTCCAATCGCAATCTGAGCCAGATGGTGCGCGAGGGGACCTTCCGAAAGGATCTCTTTTTCCGCATCAACATTCTGAGTCTGATCGTGCCGCCCCTGCGCAGCCGCCGGGAGGACATCCTTCCGCTTGCGGAGCATTTCATGGAACGGTTCAGCAAAAAATACGGACTGACGAGGCTGACGTTTGACGAACGGACTGCTGAACGCCTGTTGAATCGCGCATACGAGGGCAATGTGCGCGAGCTCTCCGCGCTCATCGAGCGGTGCGTCATTCTGTCCTCGTTTGATCCGTTGACGGAGGAGCCTGCAGAGATGGAGGCTCTGGAAGCAGCGCATTTCGGCGGGATTGCTCAATCGGGGGAGCCCTATGCGGATTTGCAGTCTGCCGTGGGTCGCTACATACGCGAAGTGTTTGATTCGACAGGACAGAATGTCGCGAGGACGTGCGAGATTCTGGCGATCAGCCGGTCGACCCTATGGCGAAAGCGCCAGGAGCTGGGGTTCTAAACTGAACGATCCGTTTCAAAAAGACACGGAAAATGTTTCTTTTTGAAACGGATCGTTTTCTGTGAACAGAAGGAGGGGCGGAGAGCCCCATTTGCAGAGGATACAGAGGTCTGTGTTTTTCTGGCACGAATGTTGCTTTCTAAATTGGCGCAGGAGGAAAGCAACCGCAGTCGAACCCGGCTGCAACAGAAAGGAGACTCTGTATGAAAATTTTGAAAACGGTACAAAAGATTCCCGGTGGCTTGATGGTCGTGCCTCTTTTGATGGGGGTGGTGATTAACTCGCTCTTCCCGCAGGCGCTGGAGATCGGCGGCTTTACCACGGCGTTGTTCAAAAGCAGCGCAACGGCGCTGATCGCGTTGTTCTGCTTGTGCAATGCCGCGCAGATCGACGTGCGTCAGGCGGGCAAGCCGCTGTACAAAGGCGCCGCATTGACGGCCTCGAAGTTTGTGATCGGCGCGCTTTTGGGCTGGGCGGTCGGTACGTTTTTCGGACCGGCAGGCGTTCTCGGGTTAACGCCGCTGGCGATTGTTGCCGCAATTACCAATTCGAATGGCGGGCTGTATGCCGCATTGGCAGGACAGTACGGAGATTCCACAGACGTCGGTGCGATCTCCATTCTTTCACTGAACGACGGCCCCTTCTTTACCATGCTGGCGTTTGGCCTGACCGGATTGGCACAAATTCCGTTCATTACGTTTGTGGCGGCGTTGGTACCCATTGTATTAGGCTTTATTCTCGGCAATCTGGATGAGGATCTGCGTGAATTTCTGGCGCACGGGACGACGGTGCTGATTCCGTTTTTTGCCTTCCCGCTCGGCGCAGGGCTGAGCTTTACGCAGCTGGTTCAGGGCGGCGTGCAGGGCGTTATTCTGGGCATCCTGTGCACGGGGCTGACCGGTATGGCGGGTTATTTCGTGATTCGTGCGATGGGCGAGCGCAAGGCCTCGGGCGCGGCAGTCGGAACGACGGCGGGCAATGCAGTCGGTACGCCGGCGGTTCTGGCGGCGGCAGATGCGTCTCTGGCGGGTATTGAAGCGATTTCGACGGTGCAGGTTGCCGGTGCGATCATTGTGACGGCCATCCTCTGTCCGCTGCTGGTCAGCACGCTGGATAAGCATCTTCGCAGGAAATACGGAAAGAATCCGGATGGCACGATCCGCCAAAAGTGAGCGCGGAGCGGGCGCAGTATGTATCGAACAGGAGGATTTTGATGAATACGGTCATTCATGTCAACGAAAAGGATAATCTGGTTACCTGTCTTCGCGCCGTAAAAAAGGGTGAGAAGATCGAGTTTGAAGGGAAAACCTACATAGCGGGCAGCGACATCCCACAGTTCCACAAAATGGCGGTGGCTTCGATCAAAAAGGGGGAGCATTGCTATAAGTACGGCGAGGTGATTGGCTCGGCGCTGACGGATCTCGAGCCGGGGGACTACGTGCACGTGCACAACCTGGAAAGCACGCGCGGACGCGGAGATAAACAATAGGGGGTGTCATGATGAAACTGATGGGATATAGGAGAGAAAAGGGGCCGCACGGCGTTCGGAATTATGTCTTGGTTCTGCCGACGTCGGTCTGTGCCGCGGATACCGCGGAGAAAATCGCCGCGCAGGTGCCGGGTGCAGTCAGCGTCCCGACACAGCACGGCTGCTGTCAGATCGGGTCGGATCTGGCGCTGACGGAAAACACTCTGGCGGGCTTTGGCCGAAACGCCAACGTCGGTGCGGTTCTGGTCGTCGGTCTGGGCTGCGACGGTATCCAGGCGAGCCATCTGGCATCGCTGATCGCGCCGACGGGTAAGGCGGTAGAATCGATCGTCATTCAGGAGGAAGGCGGTACGCTCAACGCCATCGCCAGGGGCGTCCGCATTGCAGCGGAGCTGGCGCGCCGAATTTCGGATCAGACGCGGGAGGAGTTCGACATCAGCGAGCTGATTTTGGGCATGGAGTGCGGCGGCAGTGATCCGACGAGCGGGCTGGCGTCGAATCCGACCATCGGCTATGTCTCGGATAAGCTGGTCGATTTGGGCGGCAGCTCGATTCTCAGCGAGACGACGGAGGTCATCGGCGCAGAGCACCTGTTGGCGCAGCGCTTTGCGGACGAGGCGCAGCGCGCGAAGTTTTTGCGGATGGTGCAGGATGTGGAGAACCGCGCGATTGCACTGGGGCAGGATCTGAGAAGCGGCCAACCGACGCCGGGCAATAAAGAGGGCGGATTGTCGACGATTGAAGAGAAGTCGCTCGGCTGTATGTACAAGGCCGGGACGAAGCCGTTCAAGGGGGCGCTGGAATATTCGGAGCCGCTGCCGACCGAGCAGCCGGGGCTGTACTTCATGGATACACCGGGACAGGATATCGACTCGATTACGGGCATGGTCGCCGGAGGCGCTCAGGTCATCGTATTTTCCACGGGACGCGGCACGCCGACCGGAAGCCCGATCGCGCCGGTCATCAAAATCACGGGCAATTCCTCAACCTTTGCGAATATGCCGGATAATATCGACATCAATGCGGGACGCATCATTACGGAGGGCGTAAGCCTGCCGCAGCTCGGCGAGGAGCTGTTCGACATGATGGTCGAGGTGTGCAACGGAAAGCAAACGAAGGCCGAGGCGCTGGGGCACCGCGAATTTGGCATTTTCAAATTGACGGGAACCTTCTGAGCAATTCGGGAAACAACAGAAACGGAAGGGTTAACCCGGTCGCAGCAACGGACCGGGTTATTTCTTCAGGAAGGAGGATATATGACCAAACCATTGATTGGCGTGACAATGGGCGATCCGGCCAGCGCAGGCCCGGAGATTACGGTAAAGGCAATCGTGGATCACGCGCTGTGGGACACCGATCGGCTGATCGTCGTAGGAGATGCGTGGGTGATGGAGCAGGCGGTTCGAACGCTGGGCTATGAAGGCCGGGTGGCGATCCGTCCGATTGAATGCGTGGCGGATGCGCGCTTTGGGGAGCCGGTCATCAACGTATTCGATATGAAGCAGGTGCAGCCGGGCGATATTGAAATCGGACGCGTTTCCGCGGCATGCGGCGAAGCGGCCTATCAGTACGTGAAGAAGGTCATTGAGCTGGCGATGGCGCATCAGATCGATGCCACGGTGACGAATGCGATCAGCAAGGAGGCGATCAATGCGGCGGGACATCACTATTCGGGCCATACGGAGATCTATGCCGATCACACGGGAACGAAGCGCTATGCGATGATGCTGGCGCATCAGGATCTGCGGGTGGTACACGTCTCAACGCACGTTTCGCTGCGGGAGGCGTGCGATCGCGTGAAAAAGGATCGCGTTTTGGAGGTGATTCGTCTGGGCGATCAGGCATGCCGTGCGCTGGGCATTCCGCGGCCGAAGATCGGCGTTGCCGGATTGAATCCCCATTGCGGGGAGAACGGGCTGTTCGGACGGGAAGAAATCGAAGAGATTCAGCCGGCCATTGATGCGGCGATCGAAGAGGGCATCTGTATTCCCGATTCGGCGCCGGTTCCGGCGGATACGGTGTTCTCGAAGGCGCGTGGCGGCTGGTATGACATTGTCGTGGTGATGTATCACGATCAGGGGCATATTCCGCTGAAGCTCATCGGCTTTGTCTATGACCGCGAACGCCAGGCATGGGACGCCGTAGAGGGGATCAATGTGACGCTGGGGCTGCCGATTATCCGCGTATCGGTGGATCACGGGACGGCCTTTGAGCATGCGGGGCGTGGTACGGCGAGCGAGCGGAGTCTGCTCAATTCCATCGTTTACGCGCGTACGCTGGCATCACATCGCCCGCTTTCTGAACAGACGAGGGGGGCAGCGCGATGAAGATGACCGTCATTGCGGATGACTTTACGGGAGCATTGGATACCGCGGTTCAATTTGTGCAGCTGGGCATACCGACGGCGGTCGCCCTGCAGCAGGGCGCATCGGTGCGGGAGCTCATGAAGGAGTCGGATGTTGCGGTGTTTGATACGCAGTCCCGGCATACGGATGCGCAGGAGGCGTATCGGCGCGTTCGGTCGATTGCCGAACGCGCCGTGGACGTGGGCTGCGATATCATTTATAAAAAAACGGATTCGGCGCTCCGCGGCAACATCGGTGCGGAATTAGCAGCTGTCGCGGATGCGGTCCGTCAATCGGTACACTTCGTACCGGCCTTTCCG